>CAMCQL010000201.1 GCA_945877005.1 Chryseobacterium gleum | reverse complement strand
TTCTGTACCAAAACGATTACGTAAAGTAATGACCAACTCAGAACCAATTTGTCCACCAGCACCAATTACTAATATTTTCTTCATTTAAATATACTTTAAGATTACAAATTTAAATTAAACATTGATTAAACAAAAATTTACTCAAAGCGTATTTATGAATTGAACGCAATTCATTTAAAAAAGTTGCAGTAATACAAATGTGAATGAAATTAATTTGACAAAAAAATTATTTTTAAGCAAAATATTAAATTAACATTTTTACAAATAAATAAATGATGATTAATTTGTAAATTTATTGAGAACATAAACCATGAATTATGATTAAATACATACCATTCTATTTCGCTACCCTATTCATCATTTCTTGTAATAACACATCAAAAGATGAAATAAAATCATTACAAGAAAAAATAATAGAACAAAACGCTATTCTCGAAAAACAACGTAAAGAATTAACCAACGAAACAATTAGTCATGAAAAAATAAATAAAAATGAAACCTACCCAAGTCAAGATTTGACATCTAATAGTTATAAAACTGAAAATAAATATCTTTCAACAAACTCAAATTATGACGGGGAATATCCAGAAGCTTCAACAAGTTATTTATCTACAGAACAATTAAAATATTTAAGTCCATTTGAATTGAAAATAATGAGAAATGAAATATTTGCAAGACATGGATATATTTTCAAAACACCAGAAATGAAAAATTATTTTAATACTCAAAATTGGTACTATGGCAGGTTTACTAATGTAGATAATCAATTGACTCAAATAGAAAAAGAAAATATACAATTGATAAAATCTTATGAATAAAATTATATTTTCTCTGCTTTTCACAAGTTTTTTTAATGGATTAAAACACACACAAAAACAGTTTAATTCATCTCAAACAAACATAGAAATTGTTGAAAAAGAGCAAACACCTAAAAATGTAGAGAAACTAATGAAGTACTACTCAAGTATTTCATACTATAAAGAAAATTACCTCTATTTTAAAGATGGAAGCAAACAAATTTACGATGACCGACAACAAAAAAATGAAAGTGAATTAATCAATTCTCCAGACATTGAAGATATGTTTAAGTACGAATACAATCAATGGCAAGGAAATAAAATGCCTCAGAATTTTGATCCTGGAAGAATAAGAAATGAAGAATTTTTCAAAAAAATATATGGTACTAGTAAACAAAATGTTCAAAATAAATTAACAGTTGTTAATTGGTGTCCAAAACTTGCATCTCAAAAAATTCAAATAACAACAATAAATAAGATTAATGAAAAAGCTGATTCAATTTCTAAGGAAATAGATCGTCATCCTGATTTACAAAAATACATACAGAATATTGGTGGAACATTTAATTGGAGGAATATTAACGGTACAAACCGTCTAAGTATGCACAGTTTCGGAATGACAATAGATGTAAATGTTAACTATTCAAATTATTGGCAATGGGATGCAAAAAGTACTAAAGAAAATATAAAATTGAATTTTAGAAATAAAATCCCTCTAAAACTTGTGAAAATTTTTGAAAAATATGGTTTCATTTGGGGAGGGAATTGGTATCATTACGATACGATGCACTTCGAATATCGACCTGAATTACTTTAATAAGACCGTTGCAAAACCCCTAACTCATCGTTGAATCAAAAATTTAACATCCTCATTTACAACAGTAAACTCCGGTGTTGAATTTTTAATCCGCCTCGATTTATAACTTTTGCAACGGCCTTTTAATAAACAATAGAAATGAAACAATCGAGTAGGAAGATAGGGATTAGTTCCCTATCTGTCCTCTCACACCACCGTACGTACCGTTCGGTATACGGCGGTTCCTTAATTTACAACTTTTACCTTTCTGTAATAATCCGACAAGAAAATATAGCCAGCTTGCTTGAGTCGTTCTGCAGTAACTGTTCTATCTAGTATCGGGCTTTTAGCTATTCGCCAATAACCTTTTCTTGTATTTGCGTATTCCCAAGCTTTAAACTTATTTATACCCAACTTGATAAGATTTCTTAGTTTAGTTCTAGTTCGTTTCCATTGTTTCCAAATAACCATTCTTAGACGTCTACGATACCATTTATCAGTTTCTTTCAAAAGCCCCTTCATGTTTGCCAACTTAAAATAGTTCACCCAACCAACAATGTATTGTTTCAGTGATTCTTTTCGTCTTTCATTTCCCCAACCGTTGCTTCTGGAGGTTAATTCTTTCAACTTCCCCTTCATTTTGAGTACACTTTTTGGGTGCACCCGTAGTTGACATTTTCCTTTATATCTGTAAAAGGAGTATCCTAGAAACTTGATTTTCGAGATTTGTGCAACTGATGTTTTCTCTGTATTTACTTTTAGAAACAGTTTTCCTTCGATGTATGGAAGGAGATTTCGTAAGGTTCTCTCTGAACTGCGTTTGCTTTTGCACAAAATAACCATGTCATCTGCATATCGAACAAAACGATGTCCTCGATTTTCAATCTCTTTGTCTAATTCATTGAGCATTATATTACTCAACAAAGGACTTAAAGGACCACCTTGAGGAACTCCAACCCCGGTTTGTTCAAACTTGTTTCGTACTACAACTCCTGCATTTAGATACTTATGGATTAGCGAGATAACTCGACCATCTTTGATTGTTCTTGATAACACTTCAATCAATTTACTGTGATTTACTGTGTCAAAGAATTTTTCTAAGTCCATATCAACCGACCAAATATACCCTTCGGTAATATTCTTTTGGCAAGTTCTTAATGCTTGATGAGCACTACGTCTTGGTCGAAAACCATAACTCGTGTCTGAAAATTGTTTCTCGTAAATTTGAGATAAAACTTGAGAGATAGATTGTTGAATAACTCTATCAACTACGGTGGGAATACCAAGCTGCCTTGTTTTCCCATTTTCTTTTGGTATTTCTACCCTTCGTACTGGATTTGGTTGGTATTTACCTTCCAATATGGACTTTACAAGTTCATCTTTATGTCTAACAAGATAATCTTTTAAAGATTCGACTTCCATCTTGTCAATTCCTCCCGCACCTTTGTTTCGCTTGACCTGAAGGTAAGCTTGATTCAGATTGTTTGGTGACAAAATGAACTCTAAAAGTCCATAACCTAATTGGTCGTTGTTTGTGAGGTTGTTTTCAGTTATCCACATGAAAGTCTGCCCTTCAACATAGCCTTCGGGTTCCGACCTATTCTTTTGTTGACAGGTATCTAATGATATTTTCTGCTTTCTACCATTCATTCAGTAACATTCATTTACTACTCACTTCTTAAGGTTCAGCCCTTCCAGAACATAGTCGATGCTCTGTACTATGGCGTCTGCTGACTTCTCATGACGAACGTTATTCCGTGCTTCATACTAAGTTTCAACACGTTCATGAGATCTCCCGTGGTAAGACAAATAACTTTCATTCCATGTACCCGCAACATTTACACTCTTGTGTCCGTGTAGTTTTTGGACTTCGTTTTGTTTAGCAAACTCATCCCACAAGATATGCCTGATGTTATTCGTGTTCCTCAGGTCGGAATTTTGCATTAGGCTTCCTTTAGATTCCACTTCACAATGGACACCCTTGCCATCTGCTAATGGTTGGCAACTACACACCCCCATAACGGACTTGCACCGTCGAGCTATTTGCCATGCACGGCACAC
>CAMCQL010000200.1 GCA_945877005.1 Chryseobacterium gleum | reverse complement strand
TTAGAACCGTTTACTCCAGCTAAATGTTGAATTGCACCAGAAATCCCTGCTGCAATGTATAAATTTGGACGAATAGCTACACCTGTTTGTCCAACATGTTCGTGATGAGGTCTCCATCCAATATCCGCAACTGGTCGAGAACAAGCTGTTGCTGCCCCTAATACATTTGCCAAATCTTCAATCATACCCCAATTTTCAGGACCTTTCAACCCTCTTCCTGCAGACACAACTAATTCAGCTTCAGGCAATGGAATACTACCTTCAGGCTTTTTTGTCGCAACAATCTTAATTACAGATGTTCCAGCATTTCCATCAAAATTTTCTACTGCAGCTGTACCTCCAATATTTTCAGGTTGAATGGAATTTGGCAATAAAGAAATAATTTTAATCGATGTATTTACAGCTACGGTTGCAAATGCTTTTCCTGAAAACACATTGACCTTACAAGAAAAACCTTGCGTCGTATCTGGCAAAGCAATTGCTCCTGAAATCAATCCTGCTTTTAAACGAACAGACAAACGAGGAGCGACGGATTTAGCCACTAAATCGTGAGAAAAAACAATTACTTCAGCACCAGTAGTTTCTGCTGCAGTTGCAATTAATCGAGTTAATTGCTGAGAGTCTGCGTCTGCAATACTTGAATCAACCAACACCTTAGAAGCTCCATAAGCACCTAATACTTCCGCTCCCTTTGCATCACCATTAGTCACTACGATTACTTCCCCTCCTAATTTCTTAGCATAAGTAACAGCTTCGAAAGAAGCTTTCGCTGAAAAATGATTCTTATTTATATAAACTAAAGTTTTCATATTTTTTATCGTTATTTTTTAAAAATTAAATAACTTTTGCTTCATTGTGTAACAATTCAACCAATTGATCCATGTTTGAAGCATCTATCAAAGTACATGCTTTCTTCGCTTCAGGCAATGAATAAGTTTGATAATTGGTATACAATTCCAAACCAACTGCTGGTAAAACCTCTAATGGCTTCGTTCTTGCCGCCATAATTCCACGCATGTTAGGAATTCTTTGTTCAGCCATTCCTTTAGCACAACTAATCACAACAGGTGTATTCACCTCGACTACTTGCAATCCACCAACAATCTCTTGTTCCAAAGTAACAGTTGTACCTGAAACATCCAACTTAGAAGCTAGTGAAACATAGGGTAAATCTAAATGCTCAGCTATCATTCCTCCTACTTGAGAACCATTGTAATTAATAGTTTCTTTTCCGGTCAAAATCAAGTCAAAATTGTTTTCTTTTGCATATGCAGCAATTTGTGACGCTACAAAAAACGCATCAGTTGGTTCTGCATCAATTCTAATAGCTTTATCTGCACCAATTGCTAAAGCCTTACGAATGATCGACTCATCAGCAGTTTGTCCAACAGCTATTATTGTTACATTTCCACCAATTGCCTCCTTTAATTCAAGTGCACGCACTAAGGCGTACCACTCATCATAGGGATTTACAATATACTGAACACCATTTTCATCAAACTTTGTATTACCATCGGTAAATGAAATTTTGGAAGTTGTGTCCGGAGATTTACTAATACAAACTAAAATATTCATCGTAGAAAAATTATTCATAAACGATACAAAATTAAGAAGAAAAGTGCTGAATTTGTCTACAGAAAATCATTTTATTTTAAACTTATGGATTCCGATTTGTCATAATCTCAAATAAGACATACAAAACATTGATTTAAAATAAATTAACAATATTATTTATTTCTCGAATCTACTCTTGAACGCAGAAATCATAAAAGTTCATTGTGATTTTAAAAATAGAAAGGAGGAATAAGTTAAAAACAAAATAAATATTCTTAATTTTGTCCACTTATTAAACACATTCAATTTGTTACAATTTGGATGTACAGAAAGGCAACTTAAGTTATAATTTAAGATAGAATACAAAGCATGAAAACCGTACAATTTAGAGAAGCACTTCGCGAAGCAATGTCAGAGGAAATGCGAAAAGACGAAAATGTATTTTTATTAGGTGAGGAGGTCGCTGAATACAATGGAGCTTACAAAGTATCTCAAGGAATGCTGGATGAATTTGGAGCAAAAAGAGTCATTGACACACCAATTGCTGAACTTGGATTTACGGGTATTGCAGTTGGAGCTTCAATGATGGGGCTTCGACCAATAGTGGAATTCATGACATGGAATTTTGCTATTCTTGCTGCGGATCAAATCATTAACAGTGCTGCAAAAATGCTCCAGATGTCTGGGGGTCAATACCACTGCCCGATCGTTTTTAGAGGTGGAAATGGTACTGCAGGTCAATTAGGTGCGACCCATTCTCAAAGTTTTGAAGCGTTTTATGCGCACGTACCAGGACTAAAAGTAATTACGCCGTCTACACCGTATGATGCGAAAGGTTTATTAAAAGCTGCAATTCGCGATAACGACCCAGTTGTTTTTCTTGAATCGGAAAAAATGTACGGGGATAAGGGTGAAATTCCTGAAGGAGAATATATTATTCCAATTGGTGTTGCGGACATTAAACGTAAAGGAACAGATGTAACGATTGTTTCTTTCGGGAAAATCATGAAAGTAGCACATGAAGCTGCTGAAGCACTTGCGAAAGAAGGAATTTCTTGCGAAATCATTGATTTACGTACCGTAAGACCAATTGACTACGCTTGTATTGTTGACTCAGTGAAGAAAACAAATCGTTGTGTTGTTTTAGAGGAATCATGGCCATTGGCTTCTATCTCTTCTGAAATCGCTTACCACTTACAAAGATATGCTTTTGACCACTTAGACGCACCAGTAATGAGAGTAACACAATCAGATACACCATTTGCGTTTTCACCAACATTGATTGAAGAAGCACTTCCAAATGCAGGACGTTTAATCAATGCTGTTAAAGCTACATTGTATAGAAATTAATAACATTTATGTATTTCTTTAGAAAAGCTGTCTCTTTGGGGCGGCTTTTTTTTGTATAAATTACGATTGAAAAACCTCTTTAAATAAAAAGTGTACTCGTACACTCTAACAGCACAACAACTGAAATATATACCCATATAAAAACCAAAGGATTTGATCAATTAAATAGCGCTATGGATAATTTGTCAATTTGAAAAAGAAAAAGTATTTTAGTGTGAAGATTTGAAAATGATTATCAAGGATTTAAAAAATAGATTATCAAACAGCGTTTATTCGAATAAAATCGAATATACAATTGATTTTCAAACAGTAAAAACAAACATACATAGTGGATATATACGCAATTGCGTGTAGCGACACGTTAAGGGCAAGTTTAAAAAACCAAATACATGAAACGAATTATGAAGATATTAGGAATAGTTATAATAGTAATTCTTTTTTTAGTTTTTATTTTTTTGATGTTTATAAGATATAAATTCAACAACGTCACAGACAACAAAGATTTACAAAATTCACTAGAAAAAAGAGTGTCGAAATTTTTAGAATCTAGTAAAACTTGTGGATTAATAATTGGTGTTTTTAAAGATGGTAAAACATCAATAATGTGTTATGGCTTTACTAATAAAGACCTAAGAGTAAAACCAGATAGTTCGTCTCTATTTGAACTGGCATCAACTAGTAAACTCTTTACGACAAATGTTTTACAAATTCTTTGCGACAAGGGTGTATTAAGCTTAGACGACAAAATAGGCGACATACTTAAA
>CAMCQL010000199.1 GCA_945877005.1 Chryseobacterium gleum | reverse complement strand
CAAGTAGAGTTTAAGGCAACAGGAAAACAAATTATAGAGCCGGGGTGGCGAGAAGTTTATCATTCTGAAAAACCAACTGAATCAGAGAAAAAGGGAGAGGAAGAAGTCGTGATGCCTCATTTTGTTGAAGGTGAATCAGGCGAACATGTACCAAAAATTCACCAAGGGAAAACATCTCCACCTAAATACTATACTGAAGCAACGCTATTACGAGCGATGGAAACTGCTGGTAAGCAAGTAGAAGATGATGAGATGCGTGAGTTGTTGAAAGATAATGGTATTGGAAGACCATCTACTCGAGCGAATATTATAGAAACATTGTTTCGAAGAAAATACATTGAACGAAAAAAGAAAAATATTGTTCCTACACAAACAGGGATTGATTTAATAGATACGATTCAAAATGAATTATTGAAAAGTCCTGAATTAACAGGAAATTGGGAACGTAAATTACGTTTGATCGAAAAAGGAGAATATGAGTTTGAGACTTTCAAACAAGAATTAATACAAATGGTTGATGCATTAACGCAAGAGGTAATTTTTAATTCAAAAAGAGTCATCTCTATTGAGCCAGTAAAACCAGTTGTTGTTGAAAAAACCGTAAAACCGAGAGAGAAAAAAGAAAAAAAATCTGTTCAACCAGAGGACTATCTCTGTCCGAAATGTAAAAAAGTTAATTTACGAAAAGGAAAAACGGCGTATGGTTGTGGTGATTTTACGAATTGTGGTTTTAAAATACCATTTGGTTTGTTGAATAAAAAATTGACGGACAAACAAATTGTAGATTTAATCACTACTGGAAAGACTTCTAAGATTAAAGGACTGGAAATGCCAGGTACAGAAAAGTCGATCGATGCACGGTTTGTGTTAACAAAAGATTTTGGTATTGAAATTGAACGATAATTAGCAAGCATTCACGAAACTTCAAATTATAATTTTATGAAAATCAAACTTGTTTGTATCGGTAAAACTGGCAAAGATTTTTTAGTAGCTGGAGAGAAAGAATACCTTGATCGATTAAAACATTATGTTCAAGTAGAGCGGGTTGAAATACCCGATATTAAAAACGCAAAAAAGCTTACTTTTCAACAGGTGAAAGAATTGGAAGGAAAAGAAATTCTTTCAAAAATTAGTAGTTCCGACCGCGTATTTTTGTTGGACGAACGAGGTAAAAGTTATTCGTCGGTTACATTTTCACAATTTATTCAAAATCAATTCAATCTAGGAGGAAAGTCGATTGTTTTTGTGATTGGTGGTGCTTACGGTTTCTCAGACGAAGTGTATTCGCGCGCCAACGGAAAGATTTCACTCTCTGAAATGACTTTTTCTCATCAAATGATTCGAATGATTTTCTTCGAACAAGTCTATCGTGCGATGACAATTTTAAATAACGAACCTTATCATCATGAATAATCAATCATTAATTACCGTTACACCTTTTTCATTCATTGGACAGGACGAACGCGGAACTACAGCCGAAATTACCATTGAACGATCTGGTAAAGCATTATCCATCTTTAGGAAGGAAGGGACTGTTTTTGGAAATCATTACCATTCAGGCACAGAACCGACTAAAAATCCTGAAATATTTTGGTTGTTGCACGGAACATTAAAAGTTGAATACCGAGCGCTTCATTCATCAACATGGGAAGAAGTTGAACTCTCTGGACCGACCAAAGTTGATTTCTATCCGAATGTGATTCACCGAGTAACAGCGCTTTCAGATGCTTACATGTTAGAATTGAATAGTTTACAAGCGCATATTGATGATACGCACCGCGATTGATTTTATTAGTCCAATTTCTTATTGAATATTTTTATTATCGAAATTCGTGATTCCAATGAGTTGGTCATTGTCTGCGTCAAATTCGATTGTTACGCTATCTCCAATTAAGGAAATTGGCAATTCATTTGAAATTTGAGAGCTCCCAATGAATAGTTTTGAAGAACCTTCTAATTGAAGATAATAAAAGCTGTTGCCATTTTTTATATCACTATTTATGCGCGTAATTTTTGAATGGAGTTTGATTTTTTCTGTTTTACTAGAACTATTTATCTTATTTCCATACGAATTCAATGCATTTTTATAGGCCATGAGTGTTTCTTGAAGTGAGTTTCCAACTCCAACAATGGTGTAGTCTTGTATGGATACCATTGCATACATTTTAACTAAACCACCGTCATCTTTGAGTGTCATGACGTAAGTAGGTATATTATTGATGTTATAGGGTGTTGGTATTGTTGCGGTATATCCTTTTTCTTGAACTTTTCCTGTTGCTGAACCCATTGCTGCAAATTCAGTTGCTCCGCCTTGCTTGTACCAAACCGCTTTTTTTGTTCGAGTATCAATTAGGATGAATCCAACGGTTGCTTCATCGGCACCAACAGAGGTTAAGCCCGTGTACCAATAAGATTTATTGTCTTCGCCATAAACAAGTGTAAGGTCTTCTGTTGGTTGAAGTTTACCTTCATTGGAGAAATTCCAATAACCGTGAATTAATTCCCCCCAATCCGTTAATTGGTCTTTGATAAAGTTTTCTGGTTGCACGCGATCTATCCATGTTGGAATGGCATTCAAACCGTATTCCTTTATTTGACCATTTTCAGCATTTACAGTAAGGATACCTGTAGCGTCTGAACCATAGAATCCGATTTTCTTTTGATAGATTGTAATCACCCAATACGGGATGCCTTTGTCGTCTATTTCAAATGTGTAATCTGTTAATCCTTTTGTTAGATAGCCATTGAAGTAAATATGGCGTTTTAAATTATCTTGGAAGAAAGCATTCGGTTGGAATTTAATTCGAATTTTTTTACCGTTTATTTCTTGAACCAATTTAACATCTCTTTCATTTGTTGCATTGACCATTACATAACCGTTGGTGCCTTGTTTGTTTTTATTCCATTTGAAAAATCCTGAGTGCAGAAGTGGTGCTATCCAATACAATTCATCTTTAACTTTTTGAATGGTAAATTCACCAAGTGTCACTTGACTTCCGAGAGCGGGTTGTCCACCTAAAACTTTGTCACCTAAGATTCTAGCGAGCTCTTCGTCAACCGTTCTTATTTTTTTTATTGAAATAGGAGTAAGGTGTGTTGAAAAATCTTCTCCTTTTTTAACTGCTCCAATTAAATGTTGGTATTCTGTTGCTCTAAAAAGTTTCCATGATGTGATGAACGGAACAACAAATGCATAAGTAGCCAATACAACTAGTACAGCAAAAATCGGTTTTATCCCTTTAGGTTTAGAATTAAATTGTACAATGTATGTTTCTTTCTTCTGTACAATTATAATTATCCTTTCAATGAATACCACCAATGTTAAACACATCAAGTAGATAGACCATCCCCAAAATCCATAGTTGAACACAGGCATGATCCAATAAATTGAGCAAACTAATACAAGTAATAAAAGGCTAAGGAAGACAGATTTAATTTTCATTGTATGAAAGGGAATAAATAGATTAAGATTAAATATAAGGTTATTTTATTGATTTCACAGAAGTGGTCTTTTTGTTTTAGTGATGTTTTCTGTTTCTATTATCGATTGTGGTGCCAAAAAACTTGTTTTTTAATTATTTTGGCACCATAATACTTGTTTTTAAATTGGTTATTATAGTGCCAAAAATTAATTTTTTTAGTATTTTTGGCACCGTAATAATATGTTTAAATAATGGGTAAAGAGATATTAGGTAGAGTGTTAGAGAAAAATAGACTTACAGAT
>CAMCQL010000198.1 GCA_945877005.1 Chryseobacterium gleum | reverse complement strand
CAGATAAAATATCATTCCTCCAGCCATCAAATTTTCCGAGTCCAATTTATACCTATTCAAATAATCCCCTTTCAAAAAAAGGATTTGAATTAGGAAGATTTTTATTTTACGACCCTATTCTTTCTTTGGATAGTTCGATTTCTTGTGGAACATGTCATGCGCAAGGACATGCGTTCGCAGATCACAACATTCCCTTAAGTAAAGGAGTGAAAAATAAATTAGGGATTCGAAACGCACCTTCATTGGTGAATTTAGCATGGTCTACCTCATTTATGTGGGATGGTGGTGTCAATCATATCGAAGTACAACCATTGGTTCCATTAACAAGCGAACATGAAATGGGGGAAACAATGGCACAAATTATACTAAAACTGAATCGAAGTGAATTTTACAAACAAAAATTTAAGGAGGCTTTTGGAATCACAAAAATAACAGATCAAAAACTACTACATGCATTGGCACAATTTACCTCAATGTTAGTATCTTCTAATTCAAAATACGATCAAGTAATTGCAGGTAAGGATCAATTTACAACGGAAGAAAAACAAGGGTATGAATTGTTTAAACTAAACTGCGCCCTATGTCATAGCGAACCTTTGTTTACTGATTATTCGTTTAGAAATAGTGGATTACCGATCGATTTAAACGATACAGGAAGAGAAAAAGTATCACAAGATGTTCAAGATCGCGGAAAGTTTAAAGTCCCTTCATTAAGAAATATTGCCTACACGTATCCTTACATGCACGATGGAAGATTCTCGAATCTAGAAGATGTACTCGAATTTAAAGTCAATGGAATTCAAGATTCACCTACCCTTGATCCTTATTTGAAAAAAGGAATCAAATTAAGTAGTAAAGAACAAAAAGCAATCATTTCATTTTTAAATACACTAACAGACTTTAATTTTATTGGTAATCCACTCTTTAGTGAACCCGTAAGATAAAAATACTTCTAAGGTAAAATCAATTAACTAGTTTATCGCTACCATTTGAACAATTAATCGTTCAATCACTAATTTATCTAAACTTATTTTTCTAAATTTAGAAAATGAAATTTGAATAAAATGATCAAATTTTTGACATTATTACTGATTGTAAGTGTTTTACTAAGTTGTCGTAAAAATGCTGAAATAACACCTATTTCAGCCACAGAAAATAGCAATAATGCACTCAATTTTATCACCCCAAAAAACTTTCCTCAAGCTGCGTTCAATTTTTCTGAAAATCCATTAACTAAAGATAAATTTCAACTTGGTCGTCATTTATTTTATGATCCAATCTTATCATTAGACAGTACGATCTCTTGCAATACTTGCCATGCCCAAACACATGGATTTGCGGATCATAATATTCCTTTTAGTGTTGGAATTAAAGGATTAATTGGAACTAGAAATGCGCCTCCAGTGTTTAATTTAGCATGGACTCCCAATACATTTATGTGGGATGGAGGTGTTGATCACCTCGAAAAATTTCCGGTATTTCCTATAACGAATCCCCTCGAAATGGGTGAACAAATGAATCATATTCTTATCAAACTTCAACGAAGCACCTTTTACAAAAAATTATTCTTCAACGCTTATAAAGATGACGTAATCAATGAGAAAAGACTTTTTCAATCCTTAGCTATTTATATGTCTTTAATTGTTTCTGCAAACTCAAAATACGACGATGTAAAAAACGGAAAAAGTACTTTTACTGAAAATGAAAATCAAGGATACGAATTATTTAAAACCCATTGTATTAACTGTCACACTGAGCCATTATTTACCAATTTCTCCTATAAAAACAATGGTTTAGATCTTATTCCTGCGGATAAAGGAAGAGAAAACATCACAAAAAGCCCTGAAGATCGAGGGAAATTTAAAGTTCCTACTTTACGTAATATCGACTTCACCTATCCCTATATGCACGATGGAAGATTTAGTACACTATCTGAAGTACTCGACCATTATATCTCAGGAATAAAAAATTCAAGTACAACAGACAAACAATTGATTGGAGGTATAAACATCACTCCCCTACAGAAAAAATATTTACTTTCATTTTTAAGAACCCTCAATGATTTTAAATTATTGGGAGATACATTGGTTTCAGAACCATCTTACAAATCTTTGACAGAAAATCATAAATAATTCTTTTCACTAACAAAAAAGGCGACCCTTTCGAATCGCCTTTTAATATGAATTATTAGGTAATAATAAAAAATTAAATTTTCGAGGAAGACAAAAAATTAATTCCGCAGTTTACATCAGTAAATGAGGAGATTAATTTTAAAGTCGAACAATGAAAATAATTTTTTAGATTCGCCTAAAGAGTTCCTCTTTTTGCTTGTTCTCTTTCAATCGATTCAAACAATGCTTTAAAGTTTCCAGCTCCAAATCCTTTTGCTCCCATACGTTGGATGATTTCAAAGAATAACGTTGGTCTGTCTTCTACTGGTTTTGTAAAGATTTGCAACAAATATCCTTCTTCATCAGCATCTACAAGGATGGATAATTTTTGCAATTCATTGATATCTTCTTTCATTATATCCATGTGTACGCCTAAACGCCCTGGAATCTCATCGTAATATGCTTGTGGTGGTGGTGGTAAAAATTCGATGCCACGTGCTTTTAATTCACGTACTGTTGCAATAACATCATCCGTAGCTACAGCAATGTGTTGTACACCAGGACCTTCATAGAAATCTAAATATTCTTCAATTTGAGAACGTTTGTTTCCTTTTGCTGGTTCATTGATAGGGAATTTAATACGACCATTACCGTTAGACATTACTTTTGACATCAACGCTGAATATTCAGTGTGAATTTGTTTGTCGTCAAATGAAAGAAAGTTTACAAATCCCATTACATCTTCGTACCATTTCACCCATGTATTCATTTCACCCCATCCAACATTTCCAACCATATGGTCAATGAACTTTAAACCTACTGGAGCTGGATTGTAGTCTGATTCCCAAGCTTGGAAACCTGGTAAAAAGATACCGTTGTAGTTTTTACGTTCAACAAACATATGAACAGTTTCACCATACGTATAAATACCTGCTCGAACAGTTTCACCGTTTTCATCTTTTTCTACTGTTGGCTCTAGGAAAGATTTAGCACCTCTTTTTACTGTTTCTTCGTATGCTTGGCGAGCATCTTCTACCCATAAAGCGACAACTTTTACTCCGTCACCATGCTTTTTCACATGTTCACCAATCGGTGAATCACTCGTTAATGCAGTCGTTAATACCAAACGAATCTTATCTTGCTTCAATACATAAGAAACACGATCCGTTAAACCAGTTTCCAAACCTGCATACGCATACGATTGAAAACCAAATGCAGTTTTATAAAAATGAGCTGCTTGTTTCGCATTACCCACATAAAACTCAACATAATCAGTTCCCAATAAAGGAAGAAAATCTTGAGCGCCTTCAAATATTTTTTCTAATCCGTATTCTACGTTTTTAACTTCTTTACTCATCTGTTATTAATTAAATTTTAGTCTTCTAACCAACTTGTTAAATAATCCTTATCCGCAATGTCTACGGCAGCTTGTGTGATTTTTAATGGTCTAAAGGTATCAACCATTACAGCTAATTCTTTCGTTTCTGTTTGACCAATACTTCGTTCCATGGCTCCTGGATGTGGACCATGAGGTATTCCACCAGGATGTAATGAAATATAGCCTTTTTCTACATGATTTCTACTCATAAAATCACCATCCACATAATACAACACCTCATCTGAATCTATATTACTATG
>CAMCQL010000197.1 GCA_945877005.1 Chryseobacterium gleum | reverse complement strand
CAAGGAAGCATCGAAGGTAATTCAATTTGTTATTGTCTCAATCCTGATGTGATTGCACAAATTACTCACTTTTTAGGATTGGCAATTTCTTCTGTTACTAGTACAAAATGTTGTGATTAATTAGAATGTATTTTTTAAACTTAAAACTATAAATTATGAAACTTTCTGCACTTAAACCATTATTAACTAAATTAGAATCAGTAACATTTATTCTACCAAATGGTTCTTTGGTACCACCTCATTTTCATGTGACAGAAGTAGGTCAAACACTTAAAAAGTTCATTGATTGCGGGGGAGAAGTTCGCGAAGAAAAAGTAATCAATTTTCAATTATGGGAGGCAAACGATTTTGACCATCGATTAGCACCTCAAAAATTACAGAGCATTATTGCGTTGTCTGAGAAAGTTTTAAATATTGAAGATGCTGAAATTGAAGTTGAATACCAACAAGAAACAATCGGAAAATTTAACTTAGAGTTTGATGGAGTACATTTTTTATTGGTCGCTACACAAACAAATTGCTTAGCACAAGATAAATGTGGTATACCTGCTGAAAAATTAAAAGTGAATTTAACAGAACTAACGACCAAAGCTACTACTTGTACACCAGGTGGAGGATGTTGTTAATCGCTCATTACTTTTTACTCAAAAATTTAATATTTTATTACAATGTATCCAAAGATAAAATCCATCTGTGATGAACTTATTTTGCAGTTTGATTCGATTTCAACTGAGAGAAAACGAGTATTAACAACTATTTCAGAATACATTCAACAAAAGAAATCAGAAGGCCTTCCAATTCAGTTGATGTATGTGTGTACTCATAATTCAAGAAGAAGCCATTTTGGTCAAATTTGGGCAGCGGTAGCAGCTGTTTATTATGGTGTTTTGGATGTCACTACGTTTTCGGGAGGAACTGAAGCAACTGCGTTTAACCAAAATGCAATTCAAGCTTTAGAGGAGATTGGATTTCAAATAAATTCAAAAGACGGTGGAGTGAATCCAGTTTATGAAGTTTATTTTAGTGATTCAACTACTCCTACTCATTGTTTTTCTAAAGTATACAATGACAATTTCAATCCTTCTTCCAATTTTGCAGCAATCATGACGTGTGGAGATGCGGAAGAAAATTGTCCTTTTATTCCTGGAGTAGAATTACGCATTGCTACAACTTATAACGATCCAAAAGCATTCGACGGTACATCCCAAGCAGCTGAAAAATACAAAGAACGTTGCCTTCAAATTGCATTAGAAACGCTGTATGTTTTTTCTAAAGTTCAATAAATGAAATTAATTTTTTTATTTTTATTTGCTTTTTATTCTTTTATTTCAACTTCTCAGAACACGAATGTAGTTGGTCTTTTTCCTACGATCGATCATTCTGGAAGTTTAACGAATAAATTGGAATATGGAATTTATTATTTTGGTGCTTTTCCTTTCCTTAATTTAACTTCTCAAAAAATTAATAATAGTGAAAAATTTAAGTTAATTTATTTGGAACATTCTTTAACTTATAATTTTACTAAATATCTTTATTTTACTGGTAGTTATTTGTTTCAAAAAGAAAATGTGCTAGGATCTAATTATGTTAACGAAAATAGATTCTATGGTCAGTTGAGGTACAAACAAATTTTTCCATTAATAACCTTGTCCCATCGTTTACGTTATGATGCGAGATTTATTGAAAATAGAATTACAAATCAACGTCCATTTACAGGTAGAATAAGATATCTCATTGGTTTAGAGAAAACTTTATCACAGAATTTATACTTTTCTGCTTATGAGGAATTATTTTTTAGCACATCAAAAAATGTAAATCCTATATACAATGAGAATTGGGCCTATACAGGAATTGGAAAAAAAATCAGTGAGAGCAATAAAATAGAAATGGGAATACTTTATGTTTCTTGGAATTTAGGTTATCAAAGTTGGTTGAATCAATTTTATGGACAAATCACATGGATAAATCACTTAAATTTCCGTAAGGATAAATGAGTTTAATGTTAAATTAAATTAGTGTCTAATAATTAAATTAATATGTATTATGTCTAGAAATAATTGCACACCAGCACACGAAAGAAAACGTTTGAGTTTTTTAGATCGTTTTTTAACACTTTGGATTTTTGCCGCTATGTTGATTGGGGTAGGATTGGGATATTTCACAACGATTGCTGATTCTTTAGATAGTTTATCCAATGGAACGACTAACATTCCTTTGGCGATAGGGTTGATTTTGATGATGTATCCACCAATGGCAAAAGTGAAATACGAAGAAATTCCTCGAATATTTAAGAATTTGAAGTTAATTGGAATGTCTTTGTTCATTACTTGGATCATTGCACCTTTATTCATGTTTGTATTGGCATACATTTTCATGAAAGATTCTCCGGAATATTTTACTGGGCTGATTCTAATTGGAATTGCGCCATGTATTGCGATGGTAATCGTTTGGAATGAATTGGCAGAAGGGAATCGAGAGTACATAGCTGGTTTAGTCGGTATAAATAGTATTTTACAAGTACTGTTGTATTCAAGTATGGCTTATTTCTATTTAACAAAAATGCCAGTGCTTTTTGGTATGAAAAGTTTGGGAATTTCAATTACCATCGGACAAATCGCTGAAAGTGTATTTTTTTATTTGGGGATTCCATTTTTATTGGGGATCATTAGTCGTTATGTATTGATTAAACTAAAAGGAGAAGAATGGTTTACTACAAAATACTTACCTTCTATCTCACCGATTACATTGATCGCGCTATTGTTTACTATTATTATCATGTTTAGTTTAAAAGGTGAAATGATTGTAAAAATCCCTCTAGATGTAGTGAAAATAGCAATCCCATTAGTGATTTATTTTGCTGTAATGTTTGTGGTTACTTTCTTTTTTGCAAAACGTTTAGGTGCAGATTATTCGACTACAACTGCTTTGGCTTTTACTGCAACAGGAAATAATTTTGAGCTCGCTATTGCTGTTGCGATTGGTGTATTTGGAATAAATAGTGGAGAAGCATTCGCAGGCGTTATTGGTCCATTAGTTGAAGTTCCAGCATTAATTGCACTGGTAAGATTGGCTTTTTGGTTTCGGAAAAAGTATTTCGTTAACTAATTTTTCTGCTTTTGAACATTGATTATTTTAGATAAAATACCTTTTTTATGGTATTGTCTTAAACAAGTTAAGGGTATACTTTTGCTTTGTTTAAAATTAATCTAAATAACAATGAAAAGATCTTCTAAATTAGTAAGTATAGTGCTTATAACTATTTCATTATTAGTTAGTTGTAAAAAAGATGAGGTGACTTCTCCAACATCATCTCCAAGTTATTCCGTCCCAAATAGCTACGATTTCAAAAATTCCAATGGTGTTTCTACTGTTGATTTTAGTGGTCAAAAAACGCGTTTGGTGATGTTAGATCAAATCAGCGCAATAATGGGTGGCACTGAACCAATAAGTGAAGCAACTTTATTGAGCATGTATGATGGAACTGGGTTTCCAGTTGATTCATTAACTACTTCTGGAAAAAAATTGAGTGATAAAACAGCTGCTTCTGTAGATTATTTCGGAGGAATCAATGCAGAACAACTTACTATCAGAAATAAATTCAAATCCTTATTCAAAGATGCTGAAGTACTTACAAATGGAACAGCTGAAGCAAGTAAAGGTGTTTCAGGATATTACATGGATGGTACTAAAAAAAGATATTTTAATGCCAATGGTTTGGAACCACAACAAATATTTGTAAAAGGAATGATGGGGGCTTGTTTGTTAGATCAAGTAGTAAACAATT
>CAMCQL010000196.1 GCA_945877005.1 Chryseobacterium gleum | reverse complement strand
TTTCATATGTTAGACAACAAAGCGGAATCATTGCCACAAAAAAAACACGGAAATATTCCCTTGTAAGTTTTATAAATTCTAAACATCTCAATTAGCGTGCACACATGCGTTTACTTTATTTATTAGTTAAACTAGCAGCGAGTTATTCTTTACGCATTTACTTTCCAAGACATTTGAAAATAAATGCTCCAAAACGATTTTTTGGACGCACAATTTATGTGAGTAACCACCCTTCATCGTTTATGGATCCGATTGTAATTGGAGCTTTTCAACGTCCTTTGGTTTTTTTCATGACACGTTCTGATATCTTCACTCCTGTCATGAAACCAATCTTATGGTTGACTCAAATGCTTCCGATTTACCGTCAATTGGATGGAGACGGAGCGGTGGGTAAAAATTCAGATGTATTTAAATCGTGTACACGCGTTTTAAATTATGGTCGTAATTTGATTCTTTTTGGAGAAGGATTCACGGATGATGTCTTTGTACGCCGCTTAAAACCAGTGAAAAAAGGAGCGGCAAGAATTGGATTTGCTGCATTAGAAAGCATGCAATGGAAGAAAAAAATATACATGGCTGCCATTGGAATCAATTATGGCAATCCAAATTACCTCGGAAGTGATGTAGTGCTTTCGAATTCTGATCGATTTTGCTTGAATGACTACAAAGAACTCTACCTCGAAAATCCGAATAAAGCAATTACAGAAGTAACACGAAGGATTGAAGGGTTGATGCGCGAACAAATCACCCATGTCGCAGATGTAGAATGGACTAACTTTCACGAGGAAGTAATTCAACTACAACGCAATGGATTACATCCAGAAAATACTGATTTCTCAATCCCACTTAAAACTCGTTTCGAAAATTCAAAAAAGATTGCCAATTGGTTGAACACAACAGATTTGAACAATCCAGAATTACTTCAACTTAAAAAGGAATTGTCAACGTATTATGAATTTTTGAAACAGAAAAGAATTTCAGACAATTTTGTGGTTGAGTACTCCCAAAAAGGAAAATTATCAATAGAAAAAGAGTTGCTCTACCTCTGCACTTTGGCTCCGCTGTACATCGTTGGAAAATGGTGGTTTGCATTTCCCTATTGGTTGGTGAAAACATTCACTGAAAAAACATTCAAACGACCTGTATTTTGGTCTTCCGTTAAAATGATGTTAGGAATGCTCGCACTAGCAATTTGGTTTTGGCCACTTGTAGCAATGCTGAACCATTTCGTATTTAAAAACTGTTGGATATCTTTCGCCTTTTACCTTCTTCTACCTTTATTAGGAGTTCTTATTTATAACTACCAACGAAAAATTAAGATTTACCGTAGTAAAAAAGGATTATTAAACGTGAACCTCTCACAGATTCAACGAAAAAGAGAAGACTTAGAAAAAAGAGTCAAACAGCTTATAGAAAGACCCTAGCAACCATTACATCTATTTGAATGTACTGCTAAGGTCTCTGAGTTTAAAATTGAATTATTTCACTTCAATCTTTTTAGCTGATTTTTCTTGTTCTGCAGCTTTTTTCGCGATTTCAATGTGTAAAACACCATTTTCATAGCTTGCTTGAACCGTATTCTCTTCTGCAGACTTTGGCAACGTAAATGAACGTTTAAAAGAGGAATAATTGAATTCTTTTCTCGTATAGTTCCCTTTTTCGTCTTTTTCTTCCTTCTTTTCTTTTTTCTCAGAAGAAATGGTTAAAATTTGATTATGTACTTCAATGATGAAATCGTCTTTTTTAAGTCCTGGAGCTGCTAATTCAACTTCAAACCCTTTTTTCGTTTCTTTTAAATTTACTGAAGGCAATGTATTTCCGTTTGGTAAAAACCCACTTGGATTCCAGTCTAAAAAATCGTTTCCAAAAAAATCACTAAAAAATGAATTCATAGTTGGAAAACTTGCATTTCTTTTAATTAATGTGCTCATAACCTGTTATTATTAATGGTTTATGAGCCAAAATTACTTCGTAAAAAGCCCGTAAAAAATGAAAAAAGTCAGTTAATAAACTGATTTTTATCGAAAAAAATAAAGGCATAAAAAAAGGCTATCTTATGATAGCCTTTACAATTTCTTTTCGTAAAATTTAACTTCCACAGTACAAACAACCTTCGTCATCTACCTCAGCCATTGGGTTTGATGCAATTTCAGGATTTAACTGTTTTTTTAACTCATAAATCGCTTGTTGTGTTTCACCATCTTGGAAAAGATCTCCAGTCAATCTGTTTTTCAATTCAGCAATTCTAGTTTTAATTAATTCTTCACTCATCTCTTTTAATACGTATTTTATATGGGGTTAATTAGCGTTCTTTCGACACTTCAAAAATAGTAGATAAAAACCGAACTTTCTTTCGTTTTTCAGTTTTTAGTTACTAACATAGAATGTTTAAAAAAAAAGATTAAAAAAAATTTGTTTTATTTTTTATTCCTCCTACGTTCTGATAACCAGTTAGGTACATTTTTGTTTGTGGACGTGCTTTCTTCATTCGAACCCAATAACTTTTCAGCTAAATCAGGACGTTTGGCCTTTTGCAGACGTTGTTTGATCCACTCTTTATTTTCACGTTTGTACCAAAAGAAAAAACGATTTTGGTTCAATTTTTCTTCCTTTGTTTTTACGGTATTGATTGGTTTTAATGTATAAGGATGAACACCCGAATAATAAATCACTTCTGCAACCGTCATAGGTGTTGGCGTAAAATCTTGTACTTGCTCTAACTGAAAACCCATGTCTTTTGTTTCAGCAGCTAAATTTGCCATGTCTTCCTCCTCACACCCTGGATGCGAAGAAATAAAATACGGAACCAATGGTTGATTCAAATTGTGTTTGGCAGAAATTTTATCGTATTTTTCTTTGAATTTATGAAAGTAAGAGAAAGAAGGTTTTCGCATTACGCGAAGAGTAGCATCAGAAGTATGTTCTGGAGCTACTTTTAACCTTCCAGAAATATGGTGTTTCACAACTTGCTCAATGTATTCGTCGTGATTCCCATCTTCATTATTTTTATTGAAATCATCCACCAACAAATCGTATCGAATTCCTGAACCAATAAAAGCCTTTTTTACTTTTGGATGCGCATCTACTTTTTTGTAGAGTTCAGTCATCGGTTTGTGAGAAGTGTCTAAATTGGAACAAATGACAGGATGAATACAGCTTGGACTGGTACAACGATTGCAAATTGCTTCGTCCTTCCCTTTCATTTTGTACATGTTCGCTGAAGGCCCTCCTAAATCAGAAATATAGCCCCTGAACTCTGGATGATTGGTCACTTCCTCTAATTCTTTTAAAATAGACTTTTCGCTCCGAGAAGCAATAAATTTTCCTTGATGTGCAGAAATTGTACAAAAACTACAACCCCCAAAACACCCTCGATGCATATTGATGGAGAACTTAATCATATCGTATGCTGGAATAGCGCCTCGTTTTTTGTATTTAGGATGCGGCATTCGTGTGTAAGGTAAATCAAAAGATTTGTCAATTTCTTTCTCCTCCATCGTTTTATACGGAGGATTAATGACCAAAGTCTGATCTCCCACATGTTGTATGATACGATTTGCCTCCCATTTATTGGATTCTACCTCAACAATTTTAAAATTGGCTGCATATTTAATTTTATCTTCTAAACAGATTTCATGACTTGCCAATTCTACGGTTTCCCATTGTTTATTTTTTGGTAATTCGTCCTCTTTAGGCTGTAAGAAAGCAATCTGTTTTAAGGTTTTCAACGAAGTAAATGGAACTCCTTTTTTCAATAGACGCAACATTTCACGCAAGGGCTGTTCTCC
>CAMCQL010000195.1 GCA_945877005.1 Chryseobacterium gleum | reverse complement strand
ACACACACATACTCATGCCTTGAATGAATTGCCATTTCACCTGTAAAGATATTTGGACAAGGCAACCCCATAAACGATAGCTTAGAACCGTCTGTCCCCCCTCTTATACTGCTCACTTTTGGCGTTAAACCAATTTTCTGCATTGCTTCAATTGCGTACTCAGTAACAAAAGGTACTGTAGAAATCACCTCTTTCATATTTCTATACTGTTCGACCACCTCAAACGTATATGTAACACCTTGATAGTTAGAAACAATAGCTTCAACAATTGAACGCAATCGTTCTTCGTGAACAGCTAAATTTGATGTTAAGTGATCTCGAACAATGAAATTCAACGTTGTTTGTTCTAAACCACCATGCAATGAAGTTGGATGAACAAATCCTTCCTTTTTTTCAGTAGTTTCTGGAGACCATTCTGATTTTGGTAACTTTTCAATAATTTCAGCAGCTACTTTTATCGAATTAACCATCTTATTTTTAGCGTATCCAGGATGTGCACTTTTCCCATGTAAAGTTAACTTTATAGCATCTGCCGAAAATGATTCATCTTCAATAGAACCAACTACACCTCCATCCAATGTGTACCCATAATCAGCACCTAATTTTTCCATGTCCAAATGCTCAACTCCTCTACCTACTTCTTCATCTGGGGTAAACAACAATCTAATTTTTCCATGCTTTACTTCTGGGTGTATCAATAAATAATGAGCGAAATCCATTATGATAGCAACTCCAGCTTTATCATCTGCACCAAGCAATGTCAATCCTGAAGCCGTTACGATATCAGCCCCTATTTTTGTTTTTAAGTAGGGATGTTCCTCAATAGTAATTACTTGCGTAATATCATCGGGTAATACAATCGGTTTTCCCGTATAATTTCTATGAACAATTGGCCGCACATCTGTTCCACTACAATCAGGCGCAGTATCTAAATGCGCGCAAAAACAAAGTACAGGGACAGAAGTACTTTCTATGTTGCTTTCAATAGTTGCGTACACATATCCATATTCATCCATTAAAGCATCATGAACCCCCATCTCTTTCAATTCTTGAACTAAAAGACGTGCAAGGTCTTTCTGTTTTTCCGAAGAAGGAAAAGTTGTTGACTCAGGATCTGCTGTCGTATCAATTTTCACATAATTTATAAATCGTTCTAATACTGAAAATTTATAATCCGTCATTTGTTTAATAGTTAATTTGAATGAATAATAATTTGTAAATGGAACTGAATTTATCGCTTTTTTTTTAAAGTCGCTAAGAAATTTAGTTAATCCATTAAAAAGAGAAAAGGTGTCCGAATACCGAACACCTTTCATGAAAAATCATTTATAATCGATTAAAAAATTTCATTTGCTGAGAAATGGAATTTCCCCTCTCTTTCAGCACTTTCATCCGAATCAGAACCGTGAACTGCATTTTTAGCTTTACTTTCAGCATACAATTTTCTAATTGTACCATCAGCTGCCTCAGCAGGATCTGTAGCACCGATTAACGCTCTAAAATCAGCTACTGCATTTTCTTTTTCCAAGATTGCAGCGATGATTGGTCCAGAAGTCATGTATTCAACCAACTCACCGTAAAAAGGACGAGCTGCATGTTCTACATAAAATTCTTTCGCTTGATCTTCAGTCAATAAAGTGTATTTCATTGCCTTAATTTTAAAACCATTACTTAAAATTAAATCAATAATTTTACCAGCATTTCCACTTTCTAAAGCATCTGGTTTCAACATTGTAAATGTTCTGTTTGTTGCCATCTTAAATTTCTTTTTTATTTTCCACAAATATAGGCAGAAAAACAAGACTCTGACTTCGCTGCTACTGAAATTCATCCTCTTTAGAGACAAATTAACACCAAAATAGTCGCTCTTTTGCAACATTACTTAAATTAAAAAGATTAATTTTGAAACAATACTATTGTATTGAAGATGACTAAATTTGAAATGATTAGACTTTCAAAGGCCAGAGAAAATAACTACTTCCTTTGAAAATTCGTTAATTAATAGCTATGAAAACAATTATAGATTTTTTTAAGGGCCTCGACCCAGCTATGGCTGCGTTAATTGCTACAGTATTTACCTGGCTTGTCACTGCATTAGGTGCCTCTTTAGTGTTTTTCTTCAAAACAATGCATCGAGCAGTGTTAGACGCTATGCTTGGTTTTACAGGAGGTGTAATGGTTGCTGCAAGTTTTTGGTCGTTATTGAACCCCGCCATAGAAATGTCAGAAAAAATGTATCCTTCCTGGCCATGGATGCCAGCTGCTGTAGGTTTCTTCCTAGGTGCAATGTTTTTATTCGGACTGGATAAAGTAATGCCCCATCTCCATTTAAACTTTCAAGATAATGAGACAGAAGGAACTAAAACACAACTTCATAAATCCACTTTATTAGTTCTAGCAATAACACTACACAATATCCCTGAAGGTCTTGCTGTTGGAGTGTTGTTTGGTGCCGCATCACTCGGTTTGGATGGAGCTACAATCCCTGCTGCAATTGCGCTAGCAATAGGAATCGGTATACAAAATTTCCCGGAAGGTTTTGCTGTTGCAATGCCTTTGAGAAGAATTGGAATGAGTCGTTGGAAAAGTTTTTGGTACGGACAATTATCGGCAATTGTTGAACCAGTAGCTGGTGTTATTGGTGCAGTTGCTGTCATCTATATGCAACCGATTTTGCCATTTGCTTTGGCCTTTGCTGCAGGTGCAATGATTTATGTTGTTGTAGAAGAGGTGATTCCTGAAACTCAACGCGATAAATATACAGACATTGCTGTATTGGGATTTATTGGAGGTTTTTTAGTGATGATGATACTGGATGTTGCATTAGGTTAATGAAATGAGAAAACCACCTCTTTTTTGGTATTTATTATTCTTTTTATTACCACTGCTTGGTATTTCTCAAACGCAGGGAACAAGTTATTCGGCAGTTGGAAAAGGCGTTGCTACAACATTTTTAACCGACTATCAATGTTTAGGTATCAATCCTTCTGCATTGGGTTGGGGAACTGGGTATAAGGACAAACATTTTACATTTGGTTCTTCTGAATTTGGCTTTGGTATTTCATCGGATGTGTTAACGAAAGACAAGCTTTCAAATTTCATGCAGACGATAAAAAATCAAGTTTTTGGAAATACCTACACGGCTTCAGAATTAGCAACTCAAAAAGCTTCATTACTCAATTATGTGAATGCGGGTATATCTTTAGACATGACCTACAATTGGGCGGGAGTTTCCTATCAATCAAAAGTTTTTGGAGGAATAGGTTTTAACATACGAGAAACCTACCAATGGTATACAAAATTAAGCACGAACACTTCAGATGTAATTTTCAATGGAAAATATGCCTCAATCTTTGATTCATTAAGAATTGTAAATAATGGGGATACAAGCATCATTAAAAATACAACTATTTCTCATCCAGATAGTTTAAGCATGGTAATTGGAGGTTTTCTTAAGAATCCAAATAGTCTAAATGATCTACTGAAAGGCTCGCAAATAAAAATGTCATGGGACAGGACCTACAATTTTGGATATGGACGAAAAATTATTGGCCTTAAAAACGCCTTAGAAATTTATGCTGGTGTCGGAGGGAGAATCATCAAATCTATGGCAATGTTCGATTTAGACGGAAGATCTAATAAACCATCTTTGATTTCTGCATTTGCACCAAGTTTCAACCTTAGTACAATCAACGCGCTTAAAGGAAAAACCATAAATTTATCCTCTACTGACTTTTTACCGCCAGCTATCGGGAATGGGTATTCCTTTGACTATGCAATGAGCGCCATCATTGGAGG
>CAMCQL010000194.1 GCA_945877005.1 Chryseobacterium gleum | reverse complement strand
TGTACAATAACTCAAGTGTTTTCGTTTCAAAGAAATCACTAAAAATAGAATAGCGCAGTAATTCAGGAAAAACTATCGCAGTAGAGAATTTTACTGAATGATGGTAATATGCAGCTTTTTTTTTGATCAAATCAGCATGGTTTGCAAGTAATTTATTGGCGAATTTGTAATCATCTGAAAATAGTGTAGGGTAATCAATTGCAGAAGTTGAAAACAAAACCGTCGTACACATAAGGAAGGATAGTATGAGGACGAGCTTTTTCATTTTTAACTATTTTGGATATACAACTTATAACGGAATAAATATTTACTTATTTCATTTAGCTATTAATTTTTTCAATTGACAAAAATCAGTTTTTTAGCTAATCACTGTCATAGTGGTTCTTCTGTTCACTGATGATCTTTGTAGTATAATAAAATTCAATGTTATGGAAACAAGTATAAGTTGTGAAAAAAGTGTAATAAAAGAATCTGAGTTTAATCGTTTTGGGTTGATTAGTATCATACTTTTAGTGGTTGGCTGCGTTGGAGGTGTTGCAGTGGGATTGGGTGCTGTAAAATATGTATTTACCTTAGTATTAGTTGTCGTTCCTACAATGATTACTTTAAGTTTGTTGTTGGCTGTAGCTCCGATGAAATGGATTTGGAGAGGCGCTATAATTAGCATTTCAATTGATGTATTGTTAATACTTTATTTTTTGCTATTAGGTAATTAATTATTTTGACAACTGATTTTTTGAAACCTTCTTGAATTCATTTTTAAGAAGGTTTTTTCTTTTGTACTTTTGTTGAAATTGTATTTGATGAAAGTAATATTGTTTGGGTTTCTTTTGATGTTTCTGCTCTTTTCTTGTGAATCAAATACCAATCAAGAAGTTGATTTAGATGAGGTAACGAAAGGTTCAGAGAGAAATTACACTACAGTTTTGCCAAACTCGGATGTTTTAACGAAATTAAACTTATCCCTTTTTTCAAGGTGTTTTATTTCAAAATTAAAGTTGAACGATACTCTGACGATCATTGACAGTGCAAAAAGTGAATTTCTTCAACGGTTTCATCCTGTACAATCAGAACATTGGAAGAATGAAGAAGAAAAAAAATGGACAAGTTACTTTCATTGGAAGTTTAAAGATTCTGTGGTGGCTTATACCGCTTTCTATAATTGGTTGGATCAATTTGATGCGGGTCACAACATACAATTAGGGGAGCAAAAGAAGGTGTCAAAGAATTCTTTATTGCTGCTCGTTCAATATAGAAGTGTGGTTAAAATTGAAACGAATTCGGTGATAATAGTAGAAGAACTACTTAATCAGTTAACCGAATGTGGTTTTGGGAAAACCTGGGATATTGTAATGTACCAACCTAAAACTAAAAAGTTGAGTTGGCTTACCAAAAACACAGAAGGAAATTTGGTGCACAAGGAATTTGAAAATTTAATAAATCAATGATATGGAAATTGTAAATAGAAGTTTTATCACCATCAAACCCACGCAATCTTTTTGGAATTGGGCAAATAAGTTCAGTGAAGAGATGGAGTTTTCAGCAAATGATAGTACAGAAGGAACGGTCTACTTGGTAGAAGAAGATTTTTTTGATGTGGAACCAATTTTGAAAAAGCAGTTCAAGAAAATTTTTAAAAATGAACTTTCCTCCATCATTGAAGAAGAAGAAAATTGGCCTGAAGAGCGAACTTTTGAATTGTTTTTAGAATGGTTTCACGTTGATTACGGTGCAATTGTTGTAGATTTGGAGAAAAGCGATTTGCAACGAGAAAAATTCTAATTTAAATTATGATCTTAAAAAATTTGACACTCGTCAACTTTAAAAATTACCAGCACATTGATTTAAGTTTTGATCCAGGTGTAAACTGCTTGGTTGGAAATAATGGAGTTGGTAAAACGAATGTGTTGGATGGAATTCACTACTTGAGTATGTGCAAATCGTATTTAAACTCAGTGGACAAACAGAACATTCGTTTTGGCGAAAAATTTTTTATTATTCAAGGGGAGTGGTTGGTAGAAGATGAATCCGTTGAGATTTATTGCGGTGTAAAAGCAGGAGAAAAGAAGGTTGTAAAAAAAAATAAAGTCAACTATGAAAAGTTGGGAGATCACATTGGAGAATTTCCTTCAGTAGTAATTTCTCCTTACGATCGTGATTTAATTGTGGAGGGAAGCGAGGTTCGTCGAAAATGGATCGATGGAATTATTTCTCAGTTCAACCGTGAGTACTTGTACCTGTTAGTCAAATACACTAAAATTTTAGAACAACGCAATGCCTTGTTGAAACAGTTTTTTGAACACGGTTTTTTTGAACGTGAAAGCATTGAAATTTGGGACGAACAATTGATTCAAGTTGGAGCAGAGATTTACAAACAACGCATTGAATTTTTAAAAGATTTTATACCAACATTCCAAACGTATTATGAGTTTATAGGAAGTCCCAATGAAACTGTGGGGTTAGAATATAAATCTCAATTAAACGATTGCACTTTTACTGAACTGTTAGCGTTAAATCAGCGAAAAGATGCTGTTGCAACGTATACTACAGGAGGCGTCCATCGTGATGATTTTTTATTTACAATCAACGGTCATCCAGTGAAGAAATTTGGATCACAAGGTCAACAAAAATCTTACTTAATAGCGTTGAAATTAGCCCAATTTGAATGGCTAAAAAAACATTTACACAAAAAACCAATCGTTTTATTGGATGATATATTTGATAAATTGGACAATGAGCGCGTTGCTAAGTTAATGAAACTTGTTTCAGAGAATGTGTTTGGACAAGTAATTGTTACTGATACAGATAGCACACGTGTACAATCGATTTTTGAAAAAATTAATGTTCCTTACAAGGCGATACCAATGATGTATCAAGCAGATCTTCAAACCAATGGATGAATTTAAACGAAATAAAAATCAATCTTCTATCGGAGAAGTGATTGAAAAATTGATGAAAGCTTATCAATTAGATGGTAAGTTGAAAGAAGTAGAAGTCATCTCAAAGTGGGAGGAAATGATGGGTAGGGCTGTATTCATAAGAACAAAAAATATCTATATAAAAAACCGAATTTTATACCTTTCGATTGATTCATCAGTTATGAGAGAGGAGTTGTTGTATGGTAAGTCGGTGATTATTCAACGTGTGAATGAAGTTGCAGGTTTTGAAATGATTCATGATGTTTGGATTTCGTAATAGATTTTTTTTGAATGTTAATTATCTATAAAATCACAAATAAAATACCATGGTAAATAAAAAGTGTTTATTTTTGTTTACAACTAATAATTAATAAATAGAAATGAAAAAAATTGTATTGGTAGGGATTACAGCTTTATCTCTAATGTCTTTTATGAAAAACGACACAGCAAAAACTTGGACAGTTGACAACGTACACTCAAAAGTTGGTTTTGCAATTACACACTTAGGAATCAATGATGTTCATGGGTTCTTTTCTAAGTTTGATGCGAAAGTGGTTGCTACGAAAAGTGATTTTTCTGACGCTTCTTTTGAATTAAGTGCTGACGTAGCTAGTGTAACAACTGGTTTTGAAGGTCTAGATAATCACTTGAAAGCGCCAGACATGTTTGATGCTACAGCGACACCAAAATTCATTTTTAAAAGTACTTCAGTTGCTTCTAAAGGTGGTAAAAATTTAGAGGTTAAAGGTGATTTAACGTTACATGGAGTTACAAAACCAATCACTTTAGATGCTACTTACAACGGACAAATCGTTCATCCAATGACAAAGAAAAATGTTGCAGGATTTAAATTAACGGGTAAAATTAATCGTAAAGATTTTAAAGTAG
>CAMCQL010000193.1 GCA_945877005.1 Chryseobacterium gleum | reverse complement strand
TTAAATTACGAAATAACCAATGGAGTATTACACTACAAGGATCCTACAATGCAGCACAATATTCCGACGCTTCTAATTCGGAAGAACCAAGTGGAGATGCAGTAATAGGAATTGTACCTGCCTATTTTGTAATGGACATGTCGGCGAAGTACGTATTTAAAAAATGGTTTACAATAGAGGGCGGAATTAATAATTTATTAGACGCCTCTTATTTTACGCGAAGGGCAACTGCCTATCCTGGTCCTGGAATTCTTCCTTCTGACGGTCGGAATTTTTACCTCACGTTACAATATAAATTTGGTGAGAGGTAGAAATTTATAAAGATGTTTGTTTTTTTATTTTAAGATAGTTATTTTAGATAAAAATTATAAACTATGTCGTTACCAATATTAAATGTACTTGAAAATTTAGGAATTCCTAGTATCGCTTCGGAGGTGTTAATTCTAAATGAACCTTTTGATTGGTCTAATACAAATTCTGTTATTAATCAAATTGACGACAGATTAACAGCTAGAAATATAGAGTTAGTAGCCAAGAAAAAAATTCTTAAAATAGTTACAGAAGCTTTAGACAATGTTTGTAAGCATTCTGTAAAGTATCCTACTCAACATGTTTCTAGTTTTCTTTGTCATCTTGATACGACAAATCGTTTGTATATTTCAACACGAAATTTAGTTCCAAATTTGGAGGTAGGTAATTTGATTAAAACTATACAAGATTTAAATTATTCTAATCAAGATCAGTTAAATAAATTGTACAAAGAACAATTGAAAAAAGGAAAACTTTCGGCGGATGGTGATGCTGGTTTAGGATTAATAGAAATAGCTCGTAAATCTAATGAACATATTAAATTTACTGTTGAATATCATGATATTGAGACATCAAATTTCACATTTTTGATTACTGTTGATTTAAATAATTATTAGTTATGGAAAGATATTACGTTGAAGCTACAAAAATGACTCCTAAAGTTGAGTTAGATCCTGCTACTAAAGTGTTTTCAATGTCTGGTAACTCTCGTCCTGAGAACCCTATGCAGTTTTACAGACCAATTTTTGAATGGTTAACTGCTTATATTGAAAGTTCGACTGATAGAACTGTATTTGAAATTAAGATGGATTACTTTAATACTTCTACAAGTAAAGTTTTATTAGATTTATTTGAATTATTTGAAAAATTCGCAGTAAGTAAAGATATTCACGTTGTTTGGTGTTACCAATCTGATGATGAAGAAATGCAAGAAGCTGGTGAAGAATTATTGGATTTGGTTGAACTTTCTTATGAAATAAAAGAGGTTTAATATTTTCAAATCAATTAATACTTAGGGTAGTTCGGTTAGGACTACCCTTTTTTATTTTATTAGTTTATATTTCAACACCAATTAGCACAACATCATCGATTTGATCGTAATTTCCTTTCCATGTTTCGTAGGTCGCTTCAAAGATTATTTTTTGTTCAGCTGTTTTTATTTTTGCAGTATCGAGAATTAATGTTTTAAAGTTTGCAATTTTCAAACGACTTTCTTCTTCATTCATTTGATCAGGGTAACCGTCGCTGAAGGAGTAAATTTTATCACCTTTAAGTAGATTGATGGATTGTTTTGTAAATGGAGTCATTCTTTTATAAAGCCCGATAGGTTGTTTATCTGGTTTAAATTCAATAAGTTCTCCATTTCTATAGATAAATATAGGGTTATTTGCCCCAGAAAATGACAGTTCATTTGTAGTCAAATCCCAACAACAGAGTGAAATGTCCATTCCATTGCGAATTTTTTCATCTGAATCTATTGAAATGTTTTTATTCATTGTCGCAATTATAGAATTTCTTAGTTCATCGAGAATTTGGTTGGTATCTTCTATTTCTTTTTCAATGATAATTTCGTTCAATAGTGAGGTACCAATCATAGTCATAAATGCTCCTGGAACACCATGCCCTGTACAATCGGCAGCAGCCCAAAAAACTTTATTTGATTTAGATTTATAGCCCCAATAAAAGTCCCCGCTTACAATATCTTTTGGCTTAAATAAAATGAACATATCTGCAAAAATATCTTTGAAAGTTTGATGAGAAGTAATGATTGCTTCTTGGATTGTTTTTGCGTATTCAATACTTTCAGTGATGAGTTGGTTTTTTTCATTGATTTCATCTCTTTGTTTTTCAACTTCTATTTTTTGTCCTTCAATGACACCCTTTTGTTTTTGAGTTACTTTGAATCGGTTAAAGATGAAAATGGCGAATAAAGCGACTAATATTAGCCCACCAAAAAGCATGAATTGTTGGTTTCTTTTGGCTTTTATTTCTGCTTTATCGAGCGCTTTATCTTTTTCTAATAATTCAATTTCTTTTTGTTTTTTATCTGTTTGATAAACCGCTTCTAGTTCACCAATTGCTTTTGTTTTTTCTCCTGAAAAAATACTGTCGTTTATTGATGAAAGTGAATCAGTGTATTTAATAGATAATTCATAATTTTTTAAACCTCTGTAAGCATTTGCAATGCCTTGATAAATACTTTTTTGTATAAGAATTAATCCTGCTTTTTTTGCAAGTGGTATACCATTTAAACTATTTTCCAATGCTTTTTTTAATAGTCTAGTTTTTTCTAATTGGGGTTGATTAGTGGATTCAGCCATTTTTCTGTATAATTGTGAAAGAGCATCGTAGCTCGAAATTACAATTCTTGTATTCCCAGAATTTAAACTGATTTTTTTTGCATTATTAAGGTATTGCTCAGATTTAGCATATTGTTTTTTTTGAAGATAGATATCACCTAGATTTAGCATACAACTTACCATGTTGATACTATCGAATAATTCTTCTCTCAATTTTAAACTTTTTTCAATAAAAAGAGATGCCGAGTCTAAATTTTTATATTCTAAGTAAATTGCTCCAATATTATTTAAACTATTCGATAAACCACTTTTGATGTTTGATACATCTTTTCGTTTATTTTTTTTTGCGGATTTTAGTAAACTTTGATAATAGTCGACACTCTTAAAATAGTATTCATTGGCTTTTTTGAAGTTTTTTTGAATTTGATGTACAATTCCAATGTTGGATATTGCTGTTGCAATTCCTATTGTATCAGCAATTTTTTCTCTAATTTTCATGCTTTTGATGTAGTAATCAATCGCTTTATCAAATTTACCTAAGTACCAATATACATTTCCCAAATTACTGAGATTTCCCCCCATCATTTTTAGGTTATTCATTTTTTTCCATTCTTCCAGTGCCATTTTATAGTATTTCTCCGATTCTTTGTAATTAGCACGGTATAAGTAGGCTGTACCAATGGATCCTAAGCTTTTTGCTATAAATGTTTGGTGGTTTATTTTTTTTGAATAATTGAATATGACGTTATAAATTACAATTGATGAATCTGGTTTTGAATTGATTAGTTTTTCACCTATAGAAAACATTTTTAAAAGTTTTACTGAATCATGTGCATTTCTCAATTCTTTCCCAATGAAATCATTAGGATGATAAGTTATTTTGTTTTCTGCAAGTGTTATAAAACTAAATTGTACGTTGAACAGAAGTAAAACTGTCAACATGTGAAGCGATTTTTTCATTATTTAGCTTTTTATTTACCTGATAAAACTGTTGCAAAACCCCTAACTCATCGTTGAATTTTTGATTCAACATCCTCATTTATAAAATGAGTTTCGAAATTTACTGGAATAGGTATTAAATTTTTAATTAACCACTATATCTCAACACCTATTAATACTACATCATCCATTTGCTCATAGTTTCCTCTCCAGTTTTCGTAAGTTGTATCAAAGAATTCACGTTGTGAAGAAGTAGGTTTGTCTCCAATTTCTAGAATT
>CAMCQL010000192.1 GCA_945877005.1 Chryseobacterium gleum | reverse complement strand
AATTCAACAAATTCGATAGTAAAACATACAATTAAACTAAATCATCAAATTGAATCTGGATGTTATTACTTGAACATCAAACAAGGAAAATATAACTTAACTAAAAAAGTTGTGATTCTTTAGAAATATAACATTAATTAAACAAAAAGAGCTGTCTCAAAAGGACAGCTTTTTTTTGTGAAAAACCCAAAATATTTCGGTATACAATATAAGGCCGTTTCAAAAGTTATAAATCGAGGCGGATTAAAAATTTAATACTGGTTCTGATAGCCATCGGAATTACTTTTCTAAATAATGATGTTAAATTTTTTAATTAAACGATGATTTAAGGGTTTTGCAACAGTCTTTATCTATTATCAACAAGCTTTACAATAAAGGAAATAGATCAACTGAACAACCTTTATGATGGATTGGCTCTATTAAAATGTATTACTTCAATCATAGTATGGATTAAGTGATATAAGTTTAAAGAGATATAGAGATTACAAAAATTCAAAAAGAAGTTGATTCTAAAGGATACAGACTAAAAAATTAGAAAAAACTTGATTTAGCTAAAAATAAAGCATGTCATAGTTGGGAAAGAGTTGCAAATGAAAACTACAATGGTCTTCTAAGACAATATTTTCCAAAGGGTTATAATTTTGACCTCATCACTGAAGGTGACATTTTAAAGATGGAAGAAAAGCTAAATCATAGACCAAGAAAAAGATTTGGATATCTGTCCCCAAATCAAGTGTTTTTACAAACTATTAATAACAATGGACAAGTTGCATTTATTACTTGAATCCGCCTAATAAAAAAAGAGGCTGCTCAGTTTATTTATGAGACAGCCTCTTTTAATTTTATTCATCTAATTGTACAATCAATTAGAAAATAAAGGATGAGATTATTTTTTATCTTGAACCTCTTCAAAGTCAACATCAGTTACTTCATCAGCAGAATTTGTTGTATTTGAAGCATCTTGATTTGCATCAGATGAAGCATTTCCTGCATTGTACATATCCTGAGAAGCAGCTTGGAAAACATTATTTAAACGTTCCATTGCAGCATCAAGATTAGCAATGTTTTTAGCATCAAACTCAACTTTAAGTGCAGCTAATGCATCTTCGATAGGTTGTTTCTTGTCTGCTGGTAATTTATCACCGTACTCTTTCATTTGACGTTCTGTTTGGAAAATTAAAGAATCAGCTTTGTTGATTTTTTCAATTTCTTCCAATTTACGTTTATCCGCTTCAGCATTTTGTTCAGCTTCAGCTCTCATTCTTTGAATATCTTCATCGCTTAATCCAGAAGAAGCTTCAATTTTAATCGATTGAGATTTACCTGTCCCTTTATCTTTCGCAGAAATATGCATAATTCCGTTTGCATCAATATCAAAAGTCACCTCGATTTGAGGAACACCTCTTTGAGCAGGTGGAATATCGGTTAACTGAAAACGACCTAAAGACTTATTGTCATTTGCCATCGGTCTTTCACCTTGAAGAACGTGAATATCAACTGAAGGCTGGTTATCAGAAGCTGTTGAGAATGTTTCTGATTTTTTTGTTGGTATAGTAGTGTTTGAATCAATTAATTTAGTCAATACACCTCCCATAGTTTCGATACCTAAAGACAATGGAATTACATCTAATAACAATACATCTTTCACTTCACCAGTTAAAACACCTCCTTGAATTGCAGCACCTAATGCAACAACTTCGTCTGGATTCACCCCTTTAGATGGAGCTTTACCAAAGAATCTTTCTACAGCTTCTTGAATAACAGGAATACGAGTAGAACCTCCTACCAAAATAACCTCATCGATATCATTTGGAGATAAACCAGCGTTACTTAGTGCTGACCTACAAGGTGCGATTGTTCTTTCAACAATAGTAGAAATTAATTGCTCAAATTTAGCTCTCTGTAAAGTTCTAACTAAGTGTTTAGGAACTCCATCTACAGGCATTATATATGGTAAATTAATTTCAGAAGAAGCTGTAGAAGAAAGTTCAATTTTAGCTTTCTCCGCTGCTTCTTTCAAGCGTTGTAAAGCCATTGGGTCTTTACGCAAATCAATACCTTCATCGTTCTTGAACTCATCAGCTAACCAATCAATGATAACTGCATCAACATCATCACCACCTAAATGAGTATCTCCATCTGTTGAAAGCACTTCAAAAACGCCATCACCCAACTCCAAAATAGATACATCATGAGTACCACCCCCAAAATCAAAAACAGCAATTTTTTTGTCTGTACCTTTTTTATCCAACCCATATGCTAAAGCAGCGGCTGTAGGTTCATTGATGATACGTTTGATAGTCAAACCAGCAATTTCTCCAGCTTCTTTAGTCGCTTGACGTTGAGCATCATTAAAATAAGCTGGAACAGTTACTACCGCCTCAGTTACTTCATGTCCAAGATAATCTTCCGCAGTTTTCTTCATTTTTTGAAGAATCATAGCAGAAATCTCTTGTGGTGAATATTGTCTATCATCAATTTTCACACGAGGAATATTGTTATCACCTTTTACAATAGTATAAGGAACTCTAGAAGCTTCATTTTTAGTATCTTCATAAGTTGCCCCCATAAAACGTTTGATTGAACCAATCGTTTTAGTTGGATTAGTGATAGCTTGACGTTTTGCAGGATCACCAATCTTACGCTCACCACCTTCTACGAATGCAACAATTGAAGGTGTCGTTCTTTTTCCTTCAGAGTTTGCGATAACCACAGGCTCATTGCCTTCCATTACAGATACACAAGAGTTTGTAGTACCTAAATCAATTCCAATTATTTTTCCCATTAGCTTGTATTATTTACAAAAGATTAATATTACATCGGAATACACAATCTTTATGCCATAAAAAGACAAGAAAAAATATCTGTCAAATTGTACTTCATGAAAAAAAAAACATGAAAATAACTGCCATTAAGTCTTATAATATGTCAACTTTATCAACAAAACGATAAAAGTAAGTAATTCCCAATCTGTAATTGAATTAAAGTTAGTAAATTAGGGCATTGAAAATATTAATCGACATTATGCTTAAAAAAGTTTTTTCTAAATACAATAAATTATTTTTTCTCCTTTCTGATTTTGTCGTTCTAAATATCACATTTATATTATCAATTTGGATTTATCAAAATTTAATATTTGAAAAATTCAATCTTGTTAATGATAATCTTTTTAAACTGCTTATTTACTTAAATTTAATTTGGATTGTACTGATTAGAATTTTCAAAGGTCACAATTCTTTAAGGTTTGAAACTATTGAAAAAAAAGTCACTCGTTTACTTAAAATGATTATAACTTTTGATCTGATTTTATTTTTAGATTCACTTTTATTAAGAAATCTATCCACCCCAATTAAATTTATATTAATTTTCATATTGCTATTTAGTTTTTTCTCAATGTGTTTTAGATTATTTTTAATAATTTACCTAAAAAACACTCGAAGAAAAGGAATCAATGTGAAAAACATTGCGACTGTAGGCATCAGTCAAAACGCCATAGAAGTTATAAAATTGTTTCAAAAAGAAGTTACTTTTGGGTATAACTTCATTGGATATATTGATAACTCTGAATCCAAAGAACATACAGGGAAAATTAAACATCTTGGTACATTAAATGATTTTCTTGAAAATAAATATACAATAAAAATAGACGAAATCTACTTTACACCCGAAGATTACGAAAATGCAACTATTAAAAAATTAATTGAATATTGCGAACATAATTTTATAAGATTTAAAATATTACCAACATTTAAACAATATACTTTAAATCGTAAATTAAGCATCGATTTCTACAACGACATTCCCGTATTAGTTCTTAGAAAAGAACCGCTAGAAA
>CAMCQL010000191.1 GCA_945877005.1 Chryseobacterium gleum | reverse complement strand
TTACGATGAGTTACAGCAAACGAATTAATCGTCCATCAAGTGAAACACTAAATCCTTTTACCAGTTATTCAGATCCTTACAATTTAAGAAGAGGAAATCCAGAAGTTTCTCCCGAATTTATTGATTCCTACGAGTTAGGGTATGTGTTGTCAAAAAAGAAGATTTCGTTGTCGATGAATGTTTATTACAGAGCAACTAATAATGTATTACAACGTTTTAGATCGTATGATTCTTCAGGATATTCTGCTGTAACATACACCAATATCGATCGCTCTGAAAGTGTTGGCGCGGAATGGGTAGTCACTTATCGACCAATTCCATTATTTAGAAATGTACTTTCTTTCAACGCTAATCACATCAATTATTTTGACGCAAATACAACACTACAAATGAATAATGGTGTTTTTTGGAGTATGAAATATATTGGAGCTTTTGAGTTTTGGAAACGTACAGCATCGATTCAAATTAATGCGAAATACAATGCTCCTATAGTAACTGTTCAAGGAACTGTTCAACCACGTCCTTCTATTGATCTTTCCACTGAAAAGCAGTTTAAAGAAGGTAAATGGGTAGTAGGTTTGAGATTGTCAGATGTTTTCAATACCCAAGAATTTAGAATTCACGTTGACCAACCAACTGTTCAACAAACATCAGTATTTAAACAAACTACACGACGAGTTTACGTAAACTTAAGTTATAAATTTGGAAAAATGGATGTGGTTAAAAAATCTAAAATTGCAAACGAGCAAGGCGGTGGCGGTGGAGACTTTTAGGGATTCAGTAGTGTAATAATTTGTTTTGCCTCTTTTACATCGTGAACTCTTAAAATAGAAGCTCCATTTAAAATTGCTTTTGTATTTAAAATGGTTGTGCCATTTAATGCTTCCTCGGGTAAAACATTGAGTTTTTTGTAAATCATTGACTTTCTTGATACTCCTACTAGAATAGGCGCATTAAATAGTTTGAAATAGGAAAGCTGATCTAGTAAGGTAAAGTTTTGTTCTAATGTTTTTGCAAATCCAAATCCAGGATCAATGACAATATCAGTCACTCCTAGTTCATAAAGTTGGTTTATTTTTTTTGAGAAAAAGTATGCAATATCACCGAATAAATTCGCGTAACTCGTTTCAAGATGCATTGTTTGAGGTGTTCCTTTTGAATGCATTAATACATAAGGGCATTGATGTTTTGATACAACTTTAAAAAGCGATTCGTCAAATTCTCCCGCGCTTATATCATTAATAATGTTAGCTCCCTCACAAAGAGCGGCATGCGCAACATTTCCTCTAAACGTATCACAACTAATGACAACATCTGGGAAATTTGAACGAATGGTTGTAATGATTGGGAGTACGCGGTTCATTTCTTCTTTCTCATCAACTGTTGAGGCACCAGGTCGACTTGAATACCCGCCTATGTCGATGATATCCACTCCATCCTCAATCATTTTTTGAACGTTGAAAATAGCACTTTCTGTGGAAGAAATTCTACTGTTTTTATAAAACGAATCAGGAGTTGTATTTAAAATCCCCATTACTTTAGGAGAATCAAATGTTAACAATTTTTTACCGATGCGAAGGTTTGTAATCATTGGAAAATTATTAATTTCATCAAATTATTTGAATCTATATGACGCAAACTTCGGAACAATATTTAAATGTTATTCAAACTTGCAAAGAAATTTTTATCAAGAAGACGAATGATTACGGTACAGCATGGAGAATTTTAAGGTCAAGTTCCTTAACAGATCAACTATTTATAAAAGCACAACGTATTCGTACCATTCAAGAAACAGGTGAAAACAAAGTAGGTGAAAGTATTGCAGATGAATTTAAAGCAATTGTAAATTATTGTATTATGGCATTGATACAACTCGAAAAAAAAGAGTTGACTTCAATGGATTTATCTTTGCAACAAGCAGTGTCATTGTACGAAGAATATAGTACGAAGTCATTTGACTTAATGTTGAAAAAAAACCATGATTATGGCGAAGCTTGGAGAGATATGCGCGTTAGTTCATTAACTGATTTAATACTTATGAAGATTCTTCGTGTGAAGCAAATAGAAGACAACAAAGGTCAAACTTTAATTAGTGAAGGCATTGATGCAAATTATTACGACATGTTGAATTATGCAGTATTTTCGTTAATTCATTTATCAAATTAAGTATGAAAGGTGTAGTGACTTGGTTCGGTCAGTCTTTAGTTTTAAACAGTTTATTTATTTTTTTAAATATCTCAGGAGTTACTTTGGTTACAATGGGTTTTCACCCAAGTAATGAATCCAATCAAATTCTATTTGTAAGTATAGGAGGTGTATTGTTGTTACTAAGTATTGTTGGTTTGGTTATTTTCAAAGGAAGACTTTTCATGTCTTACTTTTCAAGGATTATTGTTGGAGGTTTATTTATTGTCTCAGGACTAATTAAAGCCAATGATCCTCTAGGTTTTAGCTATAAACTAGAAGAATATTTTGAAGATGGTGCTTTGGCATTCAGGATCAAAGAATGGTTTGGTATGCCTGGATTTAGTCTAGAGTTTTTAATGGATTATGCATTGTTTTTCAGTGTTTTAATTTGTATTCTAGAAATAGTATTAGGTGTGTTAACGATCATAGGTGGAAAAATTCGATTTGTAGCATGGTCATTAATGGTTATCATGTTGTTTTTTACATTTCTGACTTGGCATACAGCGAATTGTAATCCAGATAAACAATTTTTAGATCGGGATACGTATGCAGCCAATGATCCAGTTGGTTTACAAAAGTTAGATGAATTAAAAACCAATAAATCTTTAAAATTAGTTTCTAAATCATCGAAAGAAATTGTAATCGATGAGATGAGACAACCTCAATGTGTCAATGATTGTGGTTGTTTTGGCGATGCGATGAAAGGATCTCTAGGGAGATCATTGACTCCAAGTGAATCACTCTGGAAGGATTATTTGTTGGTTTACTTTTCTTTTTGGATATTTATCGCCCAACGCTTGATTCGCCCAAATTCTATAAAAGAAAACACTGCAATGGTGTTACTTTCAATGTTGGTTATTGTATTTTTCTCATTTGTGTTCGGATGGTTTTTTCCTGTATTGTTTGGCTTATTCGTTATTTTATTTTCGTTATGGTTGATTCGTGCGGGTGGAGTCTATTTTTCAAATTATTGGTCTATCTCAGCGGTGGTCACTTTAGTATGCTTGGTTTTTGTATGGTACGTTCTTGCTTATGAACCATTAAAAGATTATCGCCCTTATGCTGAAGGTAGCAACTTAAAACAAAAAATCAATGACGGGATAGAGGGAAAATATCAAAATTTATTGGTGTATTCTAATCTAAAAACGGGCGATAAAAAAGAGTTTGATGCTTCAAGTAAGGTCTATTTAGATTCTAAAATCTGGGAGAAAACTAAAGTTTGGAAGTACGATACAATGATCAATAAAGAAATCATACCAACACGTTTACCTTCTATTTCCAATCAATTTAATCCAATGGTAAACTTTTCTGAAATTGGAAAAGAGGAAAAGAAATTGAAATTCATACAAGATAAATTGAGTCATCAAAAGATTCAAGGAATTATTGTTCGAGAGAAAGACGGCGACCAAACGTATGAAGTTACCAAGGAAGATTATTCCGATAATTATTCTGACACTTCAATGTACGAGTTTGTTAAAAAGACACAAATTTCGGATCCTTCCTTGAGTGAAATATCTCTAAGAGAGTACATTTTAAAAGCACCACGCATATTTATTGTATTTTCAAAAGAGTTAAGCGAGTTTAAATCAAAACACTTAGAAAGACTTAGAAGTATCAAAACTATGTGCTCAATGAAGAAAATTCCATTTGT
>CAMCQL010000190.1 GCA_945877005.1 Chryseobacterium gleum | reverse complement strand
TGCTACTCGTTCATGAATACTTCCTAAAATTTTCCATGCTTCATCAATAGAGGCATTGGTATTTCTTTGCTGAAATGTCTCAGAAAGTGATAATGGAAACCCTAACACATCAATAACTGAATGCTCAAGCGCATCTTTTGCTCCTCGTTCATTCGCAACAATGGCCAACAATTTTGAAGTTGAATCTGCTAAATCTAGTCCGTTTAACACCTCCACCGTATCTTTCAATTGTGGGATTGCCTTTTGAGAAACAAAACTTCCAAAATATATGGTATCAAATCCACACTTTAATAATTGATTGATATACTTTATTTTAACGGATGTATCTATAAAGTGAGAAAATCCTTGCATCGCATCTCTTGGACATTCTACAAGTGTGATTTGCTTGTTCATAAATTAATTCTTTTGGAGTAGCTTTAAATTAATATCCTTGATTAACTGTGGGCCTTCATAAATGAAACCTGTGTACAATTGTATCAAATCTGCACCAGCTTCAATTTTTTCTATCGCATCAGCTGCAGAGTGAATACCTCCAACACCAATGATAGGAAATGCTTTATTTGATTTTTCTGAAAGGTAACGTATAACTTCGGTCGAACGATTTGTAAGAGGTTTACCAGATAAACCACCCGCACCAATAGAGGTAACTTCGTTTTGTTCGGTCACCAATCCTTCTCTTGAAATGGTTGTGTTGGTTGCAATAATACCATTGATCTTAGACAAAGCAACGATTTCAATGATATCGTCTAATTGTCCATTTGTTAAATCTGGTGCGATTTTTAATAAAATCGGTTTAGGTTTATCCTTTTTAAGATTTTCAACCATCAAAGTGTTTAAAATCTCTAACAAAGGTCCTTTATCTTGTAAATCTCTTAACCCCGGTGTATTCGGAGATGATACATTCACCACAAAATAATCCACATAATCAAATAGTTTTTCAAAACAAATTAAATAGTCTTCCAATGCTTTTTCATTTTCAGTCCATTTGTTTTTACCGATATTTCCTCCAATTATCAAATTCTTAGGTCGAGATTTTAAACGATCTACAGCTGCATCCACTCCGTCATTATTGAACCCCATTCGATTAATTATTGCTTGATCTTTCGTTAAGCGAAACAATCTTGGTAGTGGGTTCCCCGGTTGTGGTTGTGGTGTCACTGTTCCAATTTCAATGAATCCAAATCCACAATGTTGTAAGTCTTTGTATTGTTTAGCGTCTTTGTCAAAACCCGCTGCTAATCCAACAGGATTTGGAAATTTAATTCCAAAAACTTCTTTCTCTAATTTAGGATTAGAAACCTTGTAAAGGTTTTGAAATAAAGAGGATGCGCCTGGAAGTTTAAATAACTTATTCAATGAATTTGCAGTAAAATAATGCGCCTTTTCAGGATTCATTAAGAATAATAAAGATCGAATCGTTTTATACATATTTAAATAAAAAAAAACGAGGCCTAAACCTCGTATGTATCGTTAGAATTTCGCCCGCATACCTTTCCACTTGATAGTAGGTCTTCTCGGACTTTTAGTTTTATAGGTTATGTTTCGAACTACAATAACATTTGCATAGAAATAAGCATCTTTTTGTTTTGCATCTCCCCTTTGTTGTCCATTTCCAAACCATGCTTTGTGTTCTTCCGTTTTCGCTGGATTGCTCAAAAATGCAGATTCAGGACCGTATTTATCTGCTAGTAAATCGGTATCGAAACCTGTGGTTGAAACATCGTCCATATAATCAGTGAAAGTTTTAAAATAAGTAAACTCCATCCCGATTCTCCACATCCTATCGATACCTACTCTAAAACCTAATCCAAAAGGTACAATTGCAGTAATTGGTAAATATTGGTCTGGCCTTCCAGGAAAACCTTGTCCTTCAGTACGAAGCGGTCGAAGACTAGTCCAAGTACCGTTGTAATTCCCTTGAGGATTGAAATAAGTAATTCCTAACCCGGAAAATAAATAAACTTGTTCATTTCTATTTTTCTTTCCTTTCAAATTTTTGAAATTGTATTTGTGTCCAAATAACTCACGGAAATAAACCAAACATTCAATTCGTTGGTAAGCAGAAATAACGATCGATTTAAAATTTAAATTTCTAGCATTTCTTACAGGATCTAGCGTTAAAGCATCATCACCTTTAATTTGTCCAATACTAATAATTGAACTCGTAGCAAAATAAGGATGAAAACGATACCTGTATGAAAAACCTATGTTTAATGAAGTCGATGGTAAATCTAAATCGGCCAAACTATAATCTGTACCGACCATGTCTCTACCTCCTAATTCACCCAAAAATGCAGTGGTTCCAACATTTAAAACCAATTCGTGCATATTTTTCTTCCAGTTTTTGGGAGAGTTAAAATTACTTAACTGACTAAAATAAAAAGAGCTAATACTTATGAAACACAAGATTAGCAGTAATTTATATAATGTGAACGTACGTAAAGTCATCCAACAAGATTTTTTTAGTTTACACAAATATATTACTTATTCCCCAAACTACAACCCTTTTATCGTCACCAACTGTAACAAGTTTTTCATTTGAGATCCATTTAACGCAATTTATAGAATGGGTATGCCCGCCTTGTAATCGTTCTAGCTTTTTAATTAATGACAAATTAGCTGAATTCCAAATTTTCAATGATTTATCTCTACTCACCGTTGCGAAAAGAATCGAATCAGGATGAAATGCAATTTGATATACAGCGAAATTGTGCGCTGGAAAATTATGAATTTCTTCTAAATTTTCGGTTGAAACCAAATGTAAAAAACCATCTTTTCCACCAAGAATCCCTAAACCCTGTTTTTGAGGAAAGGACTTGAAGAAGTTAACGCCCTGATCGTTAATTTTCCGTCCAATAACTTCATTGTAATAATCAGTTTCGAAAATTTTCACAAAGCCGTCTTGACAACATACCGCAATTCTATCTCCATTTTCAAGTAGCTCAATATGTCTTATTTTACCACAATCTAAGGGTAAAGACATTAAAAAAGTAAAGTTATTTATGTTCCAAATTGAAAGATTACCAATGGCATCCGTAATGTAAAGATGCATCTTTGAAAGGTTGACCTGAATAGAAAAAATTCCGGTCGTATGATATTTGAGATGAGCAATTTCTTTTTTATTCTCAACATCAACAATATGGACATTCCCTGTACTCAATCCCGCTACTAAATACGAAGTAGAATCAATGCACTTTAAAGCGTACGAACTAGCATTTAAACGAATGGAAAAAGCATCCTGAGTTTTTTTGGTTAAATCCCACCTCGCAATAAAACCATCCCCAGCAGCAGTGTAGATATAGTTTGGTGAATTAGAAAAATGGTCTAAGGAATAGATTGCAGCACTGTGTCCGTTTAACTCAAAAAGTTTTTCAATTAAAAACTCAGAATTCATCCTCTACTTGCTCGCTATTAACTTGTTTGAATTGCAACTCGTAATCTTTAGGGAGGTGATCAAAAAAAGTATCTCCTCTTAACCCTAAACGTAAACACTCCAAAGGAATAACTTCATGTGGCGCAATGTTGCCAAGGTTCACATTCGCTCCGAAAAGTTTTAAAAACCATACTTGTTGATTTTTTTGTGGAGCTTCCCAAAGAATTTCTTCAGGTTTAACTTTAGCGATGATTTTATTGATTAATAAAGTATGTGCTGACCCATTTGGTCTAAAAACACCTACATTCCCTGCTTCTCTCCCTTCAGCAATAACTTTCCAAGTTCCTGCTTGTAATTCAGTGGTCATCATTTTGATCCATCTGTTTGGACTAATTAAAATACCTGAATCTTTTGAACCTACTTCTGACAATACGGTTCTGTCTTTTGCCATTTTATGAATCATCTCACACTTTTTATCATGTTCAATAATAATGGAACCATCAGAAATTTCA
>CAMCQL010000189.1 GCA_945877005.1 Chryseobacterium gleum | reverse complement strand
TCACAACAGAGAACGAATCTAATGTTACGATTGAGATGCATGCAACCAATGGAGCATTATTATTCAAGCAAACTATTCAATCTGATAAAGGTTCAAATAAGGTTAATATCAATACAGAAAATTTTGAAAAGGGGTATTATTTAATATCTGTTTCCACAGAAAATGGGGAGACTCAGGTAAGAAAAGTTGTAAAATAACGTTTCTTCGAACTATTATAACAACAAAGGGTGTCTCGAAAACGGACACCCTTTGTTATTTTGTCTTTTTCTTTCGCTTATGAAATATGCGATTCGTAATCAGCTGCTGATAACAAATGATCTAATTCACTTGTATCTGAAAGTTCAATTTTAATCATCCAACCTTCATTGTAAGGATCAGAATTCACTAATTCAGGATTTGCTTCTAAATTTTTATTGAATTCAACGATTGTTCCAGAAAGTGGCATATATAAATCAGAAACCGTTTTTACTGCTTCTACGGTACCGAAAATTTCTTCTTTCCCTAATTCTTCACTTTCTGTTTCTACTTCTACGTACACGATATCTCCCAATTCACCTTGTGCGAAAGCGGTAATACCTACCGTAGCAGTTGAACCATCAACGCGCACCCACTCATGATCTTTGGTGTATTTTAATTCTGCCGGAATACTCATTTTATAACTATTTTTAATTTTAAGCAAATGTATAATTTTTTAGTTTGTCAAAGGTACATCGGTCATTAAAATTTCATTCTTAGTGTATCATAATGAAGAAGCACGATATTTTAGTGATTGATCAATAGAGAGGGATTCAAAAAATCAGCCTGAAAAATACCTTATTAATGGTATGTTAAAATTCGATGGAATGTTGCAAATTTGCAAGAATAAAAAAGATGCATGATCACACTTGCTTTTGCTGAACGAAAAAAGTTATACAAAGTGGAAGGGTTAAAAAACTCTGTATTAACGCCTAAGTTGATTGAAATGGGTTTGTACCCTGGTCAAGTGGTGATGTGTATGTTTGCAGCTCCCTTTGGTGATCCAATCGCTGTAAATGTGGGAGGGTATTTATTGTCTTTACGTAAAGAAGAAGCTGATTTAGTTTTGCTTCAGGAGGAATCAGTCACCGAACTAAAGGGAGGTAAGTAAAAAAGGATGAGGTTAAAAGTCGCACTTGTTGGAAATCCAAACACAGGAAAGTCTTCGTTATTCAATGCATTGACTGGCTTGAAACAACATGTGGGTAATTTTCCTGGAGTAACGGTCGACAAAAAATCGGGTGTTTTAAAATTGGATTCAAAGGAAGTTGAATTGATTGACCTTCCAGGAACTTACAGTCTTTATCCTCGTTCGAAAGATGAAGAAGTGGTTTATGATATTTTAAACAATTCACAACACCCTGATTACCCAGACATGGTATGCGTCATCGTGGACACCTCTAATTTAGAACGAAATTTATTGCTTTTCACGCAGGTTTATGATTTAGGCTTTCCAACACTATTGGTCCTAAACATGTCAGATGTTGCCCATCGACGAGGGATTACCTTCAATCAAGCTGAGTTTCTTCAAACTTATCCAGAAGTTACCATCGTTGCTACGAACGCCCGCATTGGACTGGGATTAGACCGGCTTAAAAGCGCGATTTTTACACAATCAAATACACCCGAAAGAAGCAGGATTGAATTACTACCCAAAGAGGATATTCAGCAACAAGTTTCAGATACAGAAAACAGGTATTCCAAAATTAAGGAAGTATTACGCAAAGTAGTCACACTAGCACAGCATCAATCAATGGCTCCGCGCATTTCTTTGATTGATCGGTTTGTGGTGCATCCCTTATTTGGGTATGGAATATTTATAGTCGTTTTATTTGTACTTTTTCAATTGATTTTTTCGCTGGCTTCCTATCCTATGGATTGGATTGATACTTTCTTTGGTTCCATTTCTACTTATTTTATGGGTGTTTTGCCCAATGGGTTACTGACTGATTTATTCGTACAGGGCATCCTACCTGGTATTGGTGGAGTAGTTATCTTTCTGCCACAAATCTGCCTTTTGTTTTTCTTTATCTCACTCTTAGAAGAAACGGGTTACATGGCTCGCGTTGTATTTATCATGGATCGATTGATGCGGCCTTTTGGCCTCAATGGAAAGAGTGTCGTTCCACTAATTTCAAGTTCTGCATGTGCAATTCCAGGAATCATGTCCAGCAGAACAATTACGAATTGGAAAGAGCGATTGATTACGATAATGGTGGCACCGTTGATTAGTTGCTCCGCACGTATTCCTGTATTTACACTGTTAATTGCTTTGGTGATCCCCTCACGAAAGGTACTTGGTGTTTTTAATTTACAGGGAATTACATTTTTTGGTTTGTATACCTTGGGACTGTTGAGTGCGCTCATTTTTTCTTTTGTATTAAAAAAAATTATATCCACCAATGAACCAAGTGTATTACTCATGGAATTGCCCGCCTATAAATTACCCCGATGGAATAATGTAGGAATCAATGTAATTGAAAAAGCAAAAGTTTTTTTGGTTGGAGCAGGAAAAATAATCATTGCAATTTCAATCGTTTTATGGGCTTTAGGAACCTTTGGCCCTGAAGATCGAAGAAAAGCAGCCATTGCACAAATAGAACCAGCTCTTAAAAACGCGCGCTCTCAAGCAACTTATCAAAAAGAAGTCCGCGCAGTCAATTACGAAAATTCATACATCGGTATCCTTGGGAAATCGATAGAACCGATCATTGCGCCATTGGGTTACGACTGGAAAATTGGTATTTCGTTGTTAACTTCATTTGCCGCACGTGAAGTGTTTGTTGGATCAATGGCAACGATCTATAGCGTTGAAGACGATGGAAGCTCCCAGCAAACATTGATGCAAAAATTAAAAACGGAAAAACGGAAAGATGGTAGTTCGGTGTATTCATTAGCAACAGGCTTGTCCTTGATGGTGTTTTATGTGTATGCGATGCAGTGTATGGCAACATTTGCAGTCGTAAAAAGAGAGACGAATTCATGGAAATGGCCGTTCATTCAGTTGTTCGCATTGGGCGGGATTGCGTATCTTGTAAGTTGGCTTACCTATCAACTGTTCTCTTAAATGATTCAAAAAATAATAGTTTTCGTATTGATAGTTACTTCTGTCGTTTATCTTTGGAAAAAGTTTGCCCATCAGTTTAAAAAATCGAGTGGATGCGAAAAGTGCGGATGTACTGATTCCAAAGAGAACGTAAAAAAGTAGAATTTCATGACACCACTTCAAAAAGGCGATTTAGTAGCTATTGTTGCCCCAGCAAAAGCCATTGAAAAAATATATATTACATACGCTGTAGACTTAATTGAAAAACAAGGGTATACAGTTTGGTTAGGAAAACATGTTTTGGGTCAAAGCAATTATTTTTCAGGCACTGACGAGGAAAGATGCAGTGATTTTCAAGAAGCGTTGGATCATCCTAATGTGAAAGCGATCGTTTGTGCTCGTGGAGGATATGGAGCAATTCGAATCATCGATAGAATACAATGGGCAAGTTTTATACGTTCACCCAAATGGATCGTTGGTTTTTCAGACATAACAGTATTTCACCAACGTGTTTTTAACTATGAGTTGGAAAGCATTCACGCTTCGATGCCATTAAATTTTGAGCAAAATTCAACTGAGGCTTTGTCGACACTTTTTGAAGTATTAGCTGGAGATTTTAAACCTTTTTCATTACCAACTACTTCCTACAATAAAACCGGACATACCGAAGGGAAATTATTCGGTGGTAATTTATCTATTTTATATAGTTTATTGGGAACAGATGAAAAAATAGATTACAGCGACACCATTCTATTTATTGAAGAAATCGGAGAACAATTGTACCATTTAGACCGTATGTTGTACGCATTTTCAAAAGCAGGAATCTTTGATAAAATCAATGGTTTAATCGT
>CAMCQL010000188.1 GCA_945877005.1 Chryseobacterium gleum | reverse complement strand
ACTCCTTGTTTTGGAACCATGATGTGATGACCAATAAATGATCCTCCTTTCGAAAGTGGCGCAGCTGTTCCATCTACATAATAGGGTAAGTCTGGAAATTGTCTTCGTAATGAAGCGTTTGCAAATAAATTTCCGATACCACCTTCAATATCAATCCAAGAATCAATTTTAGTAGCTCCTGTTAGTGCGCTAACGGCATAATAAGCCTCTTTACGCTCCATCAAATGCAAGGCCAACGCTTTCAACATTCTTCCACGCTCCTGAAAAGTCATCTTGCGCAAAGGGCGTCCTCCAATCGTTCTAGCATAAGTCAATACTTCTTTGAAATCGATTCCTGCACTTGAAACAGTTCCAATTTGCGCTCCTGTAAGCGCATTGTACAAATTCGTTTCTATTCCTTCGCCAGCTAACCACTGACCTTGAACATAATTTTTTACTTGTAGCATTATTAAAATAATATACGTTTGATAATAGAGTAGAATGCAATGAAACCGAAGAGTAAACCAATACCCAACTTCCAATCGATTGCGCCAATTATAATTAAGCCTAAATCAGCTAGAAACACAATCAAGTACAACAACTTTTTAATCATAAAAATAATTTAAGCGAAATTAACCATTTCAATCTCGAACACAAATAAACAAATAGGGTAAAAGAAAAAAAATAATTGTGAAATCAGCAGAACCCTAAGAAACAAACTGAATTGAGCTTTAAATTGATGAAATTATTTGCGAAGTCCTCAGAAAAAAAGATTAAAAGACCGTTACAATAGTTATAAATCGAGGTGGATTAAAAATTCAACACTGGTTCCAATGCTTTTCGGAATTACGTATGTAAATGAGGAGGTTAAATTTTTGATTCAACGATAAGTTAGGGGGGTTGCAACGGTCTTGAACTTTAATTTTTAAACCAACTTCTGAAAAAAAAGGGTGTCTCGAATTTTCGGACACCCTCATTAATTTTAATTCAAATTTAGAAAAACAATTACGCCTCTACTACATTCGCATAGCTTTCAACACTTGGACAAGAACAAACCAAGTTTCTATCACCAAACGCATTGTCTACACGACGCACAGGAACCCAATATTTAAACTCTTTCAAATAAGAAACAGGATAAACCGCTTCTTGTGGTGTGTATGGGTATTCCCAATTTTTATTGATGATGCAATCTGCAGTATGCGGTGCATTTTTCAATAGGTTATTTAATTTATCAGCGTGTCCGTTTTCAATTTCAGCAATTTCTTGACGGATTTTAATCATTGCTTCAATGAAACGATCCAATTCTGCTTTGTCTTCACTTTCTGTTGGCTCAATCATTAATGTTCCTGCCACAGGGAAAGAAACGGTAGGAGCATGGAAACCGAAATCAATCAAACGTTTTGCCATGTCTGCAACTTCTACGTCCGCTGTTTTCTTAAAATCACGGCAATCTAAAATTAATTCATGTGCTACTGTACCGTTTTTACCAGTATACAAAATTGGGTAATGCGCTTTCAATTCATTCGCAATATAATTCGCATTTAAAATCGCGTTTTCAGTCGATTCTCTCAATCCTTTAGCACCTAACATTTTGATGTAACCGTAAGAAATCAACAAAATCAATGCACTTCCATAAGGTGCAGCTGATACAGCATGAATTGCGTGTTCTCCACCTGCTTTCAATAAAGGACTACCCGGAAGGAAAGGTACTAAATGCGCTCCCACACCGATAGGTCCCATACCTGGTCCACCACCACCGTGAGGAATTGCAAAGGTTTTATGTAAGTTCAAGTGACAAACATCTGCACCAATATTTCCTGGATTAGTCAATCCTACTTGCGCATTCATGTTTGCACCATCCATGTAAACTTGACCTCCATTTTCATGGATAATCGATGTGATTTCAATGATACCTTCTTCAAATACGCCGTGAGTAGATGGGTACGTTACCATCAAACCAGCCAATGTATCTTTTAATTCAATCGCTTTTGCGTGCAGTGCTTCGATATCGATGTTTCCATTTTCGTCGCATCCTGTAACAACTACTTCAAATCCAGCCATTACAGCAGATGCAGGGTTTGTTCCATGTGCAGAAGAAGGAATAATCATGTGTTTACGGTTGAAATCGCCGCGTGACTCGTGGTACGCTTTAATCACCATTAAACCTGCATACTCACCTTGTGCACCTGAATTAGGTTGCAAAGAAGTTCCCGCAAAACCTGTACATTCCGACAAATCTTTTTCTAATTGACGAAACATTTCATGGTAACCTTCCGCTTGTTCCACTGGACAAAAAGGGTGCATGTTCGCAAAAGAAGGATGCGTGATTGGCATTAATTCCGATGCGGCATTCAACTTCATCGTACAAGACCCCAATGCAATCATGCTGTGTACCAATGACAAATCTTTATTTTCCAAACGTTTCAAATAACGCATCATTTGAGATTCAGAATGATGTGTATTAAAAGTAGGATGTGTTAAAATCGCTTCATTACGTAAGTAATCAGTTGAAATTGATGGTGTAGATACGCGTGTAACAGTAGTTGTATTTTTAACTGCAACTTGCGCAAATACATGAACCAAGTTAGTTAAGTCTGTATCTGTAATTGATTCTCCAAAACTGATAGTCACTTCAGAATCATTCACATAACGAACATTGATTTCTTTTGTTTCCAATTGGTATTTTAAAGTTGCTACAGAAACTGTTGATGGCAACTCAATCCATAAAGTATCAAAATAATTCTCTGACTTTACAGTGTATCCCAATTGTTTCAACTCTTTCGCAACAGTAGTCGCTTTCAAATGTATTTCTGTTGCAATTTCTTTTAATCCATTAGGTCCGTGGTAAACAGCATACATACTTGCCATCACCGCTAACAATGCTTGTGCAGTACAAATATTGGATGTCGCTTTGTCACGTTTGATATGTTGTTCTCTTGTTTGTAAAGCCATACGCAATGCCAAGTTATCATCTGCATCTTTTGATACACCGATAATTCGTCCTGGAATTGTACGTTTGAACTCATCTTTACATGCGAAAAATGCAGCGTGTGGTCCACCATACCCCATTGGAACACCGAAACGTTGGGAAGAACCCAACACTACATCAGCACCAAAAGAACCTGGTGATTTCAATACGACTAACGACATAATATCCGCCGCAACCGCAACTTTAATTCCAAAAGTGTGTGCTTTAGCAATAAATCCAGCAACATCTTGCACACGGCCTAAAGCATCTGGATACTGCGTCAATGCACCAAAGAAAGTTGCATCAAAAGTAACTGTTTCAGGAGCTGCGATTACTAATTCAATTCCTAAATTGGCAGCGCGACCTTTAATCACATCTATCGTTTGTGGGAAAGCAAATTCAGAAACAAAAAATTTATTTTTTCCTTCTTTAATATCGTTTCTTGAACGTGAATTAAAGAACATAATCATCGCTTCAGCTGCAGCAGTAGCTTCATCCAATAACGAAGCATTTGCAATCTCCATTCCAGTTAATTCCAAAATCATCGTTTGAAAATTCAACAATGCCTCTAAACGACCTTGAGAAATTTCAGCTTGATAAGGAGTATAAGCTGTATACCATCCTGGATTTTCCAATACATTGCGTAAAATCACAGAAGGAGTAATCGTATCGTTGTAACCTAAACCAATGTACGACTTGAACACCTTGTTCTTAGCCGCCAACTCATTAATATGTGTTAAATATTCTTGTTCTGTCAACGCATCTGTAACATCCAATTCACGCCCCAAACGTATTGGAGCAGGTATTGTTTTGTCGATTAATTCTGCGATGGAAGAAACTCCAATTTTCGCTAACATAGCTTGCTTTTCAGCCTCATTTGACCCGATGTGTCTTTCAGAAAATGCACTCATTATTTACCGCTTTAAATGTAAAGGCAAATATACGATGATTTCAAACAATTAATTTAATATCAACGAAATCTTACCAACCATTTTATTAACCAGAAAAAACAAAAAATGTTCAAAA
>CAMCQL010000187.1 GCA_945877005.1 Chryseobacterium gleum | reverse complement strand
GAACGAAGCAATAACTTACCTTAATCGATTATTGACATCCTACTCACAAGACATTCTAGCCGATGATGCGCTGTTCCAATTAGGAAACATTTACGAAACTTACCTCAACGACGCTGTAAAGGCAAGTGAAAACTACAAAAAAATCCTTTTCGGGTACAAAGGTAGTTTGTATGGAGTTGAAGCAAGGAAACGACTTAGAGCATTGAGAGGCGATAAAACGGAACCTATTGACTCTAACGAATGATGCTTTATAATTATTAACTCTTAGAGAATTAATAATCGTAATTTGCGTCAAGCGGTTCAAGATCTTTTAGATCAATCCATCCTGAAGTTGTTTTTCCACTTGCGCCATTGTAATAATCGATGTAACCAAACCCATTTCTAGTCCGAATTACAGTACAAATATCTCCACTTACAATGAATTTAGTTGGTTTTTTAGTAGCAACATCAGGTCCTGCATAAAAATAAGATCTGTTAATTACAACCACAGCTTCAGTATATGCCGGAAAGTTTCTTTCTAAACGTGCATTTTTAACCATGATTTCTCTTTTCATTTCATCTTCCTTTGCGCGCTTTTCCTCTTCAATTCTCAATTGTTCTTGCTCCATTTTTAATTTAGCTACCTCTAACTTTTTATTCGCTAATTCAGTTTCATACAATAATTTTTGTTTCTCTTCATCACTAGATCCACAGCCATTTAATGCAATTAGAATAATTGAAAAAAGAAAGATTTTAACGATTGATTTCATAGGATTTAAAATTATAAATAGTTTAAATAAATAAAGCTCAAACATACAAATTGTTTATCAATAAGAGGTTTTTAGGTGATGATTTTCTTTAAATTCAAAATAAAATATGTAATTTTAAGTCAAATTGTTAATTTAAAGAAATTAAAATCTTGTTATGCAAAGAGAAAATTACATTCCAATCGGAACTGAAATTGTTATTGAAAAACAACTAAATAACTTCAAAGGATCCTCTTTAGAAAAAGAAAAACTCAATAAATTATGCTCAATTCTATCCTATTATTTTCATTATTTAGGTCATTCGGAAAGCCAAGAATTAAAATTGAATTACGCACATTACGACCCTGATCGAACTACTGAAGAAAGATTACTTTATACTTCAAAAAGTGATTTGATGCAATTCAAATCAACATTGAACTCAGTGATAAAAAAAGGGAATTTTAAAGTCTTAGAGGCTGATGAATTACAAGAAGCCATCCATTCTTCTGATTTAATTGGTCTAAATCTTCAGATTAATTTTGATGATTTTCAAGAATATAAAATCTATGCAAGAGGATTAACAAAGCAAAAAGAAAAAATAAAGAAATTCTACTTTTGGAAAAAAGAAATCGAAATTGAATATTATGAAAGAATTGTAATTTATCTTCATTATCAAAACGAAGATTATTTCATTCAAAAAAAACAAGAAATTGATGCTTTACCATTTGCACCAAATAGCATTGTTTTAAAAATATTCAAACGCGTTCCAAAAAACGATTTGGAAACGATATTTCCGAATGCTGAACCTAAAATGCCCCTTAAAGACAAATTATTACTTTGGATTCCCGGGATTGGCGGAGGTGTTCCGATTATCACCACCAAAGTTGTACCTGCACTCATAAATATAACCAAAGCCTATAAATCTGGAAATATTCTCCATCTTGAAGCCTTTAAAAGTTCATTGATGCAAGGTGGTGCTGCACTCGGTGTATTGGGTGTCTATTTATTTCGACAATACAAAGAATACACAAATAAAATCAATGATTTCCACAGAATGTTGACTGACAGTTTATACTTCAAAAACTTAGGCAACAATAGCGGTGTGTTCCACTCTTTAATAGACAGTTCTGAAGAAGAGGAAATCAAAGAAAGTATTCTTGCTTACTGCTTTTTACTCAATCATTCTGAACCAATGAAAGCGGAGGATTTAGACCAAGAAATAGAACAATGGTTTTTGAGTGAATTCAATACAGCCATCGATTTTGAAGTTGATGATGCTTTGTCGAAACTAAAAAGAATAGGATTAGCTTCCGAACAGGATGCTTTATGGACTGTTCTCCCAATTGATGATGCTTTAATATGTATCGACAATCTTTGGGATGGTATTTTTAACTTCAGTGAAGTTGAATGAAAAAACAAACATCCATCGGTCTAAGACGTTGGCTTTATTAATCTTCTATACCCTAATACATTAGACCTGCTAAAAAGACTCAAGCAAACTTTATCATTTTGATTTCCACCGAGGCAAATAATGTTTCCAGTTAAGGCATCCTTACCAATGTAAATAGCTACATGTCCTTTCCAAGACAATGGTGTTTCCCTCCAGAAAACTACTATATCACCAGGTTGGGGCTCATTAATCTCCTTCCCTACTTCTAACCAAGATTTTGCATTTGCTTTTGCAAAAGAAACATATCCAGTCTTTTTAGCACAATAACCTACAAAAACACTGCACCATGCATTATTATCTGAAGCAATTTTTTGATTCCCTGTTTCTTTAAAAAACGAAGTGATGAATGCATTGCTCTTTTCACCCGCTACTTCCTCTACACCATAATATTTCAATGCTTCAGTTATGATTGGGTTCTTTGACACAATCAATGGATTGATATTATATCGTTTAAAATCGCTTAAATAACTAGTGTTTTTTATTGTCAGTTTTCCTTCTGGCATGACTGAATTAATTATTGAAACAATACAGTTCTCTTCAGTAGTAGTACATTTTTCTAAATTGAATTGACTTAGATACATGCTTATGCCATTCTCTGAGCATTCGTCTGGAATAATTAAATAAGAGACCGATATATTTGAATTCATATGTGCAATTAGTTTTCCTTTCTTCAATAAATTAAAAAATCGAACGAGCAAATTTGAATGATTCAATTGGGTTACGCTGAACTTAATTGGTGTGGATTTTGCTAAAAATGATTCTTGAAATGTATCAAATTCAAAAAATTCAATTGACTTTGGTGTTTCGCTCAGTATGATTTCAACATCTTTATTTACGAGCAAAAATTGACTTGTAGGAAAAAATGAAATTGATTTTTGAACTCCATTTGTAGGTGTCAAATAATTTCTAATCGAAAACTCATCCCATGTCAATGATTCATTTAAACGTTGATTGATGGTGTCTTTTGGAAAATGTGAGTGAATCATGACAGAAGGAATGATATTCATCCAATCAACCCCCAAAGAAATATCATAAAAAAAATAATGATCCGCTGTTTGCAATCCATTCCAATAATAAGGAATATACTCATAACCAAAACCTTTAGATTTTTTGAGCTGTCCTTCAATTGTATTAACACTTAAATTCGCATAATTCGACAACACTTTTAAAGCAGTCGCAAACTCATAAGAATTCGCCGTCCGATCTTTTCCAGTCAGAATATTTTTCACCAATTGCTCCTCATTGACATATATTAAATCCTTCGATTCTTTGCAGTTATTTTTTAATGAGTTGATTAAAAATCTCGAAATTTGATTTATTTTATCATTAGATGTAAATTGTTTTTTGGTAATAAAAGTAACTAGATCTGTAAGATTCAAGTATTCATTTGCCTCTGTATTTGAGACAATTTCTCCTGAAGTCGGAGCCATATAAAATGGAAACTGTACACTTGTTTTTATTGGAACTTTAAATCTAAATTTTTCTTTATTGAAAAAGGATTGCCATCTATTTTCATACAACTTCCCCCCTTCTTGAATATAAATCTTATGTTTTTCGATCTCACTTGTTGTTGGATGAAGGTAAGTTAAACTTAATTTACCCTTTTTTAAAGTGTATGTACCAATTTGTCGTTCTAGCAAATAATTTTGCGCTATCTCTGAATTTGTTTTTTCTATTTTATTCCCCTGAGTTGTTAGATAGTTCAAATGCTCAAATTGATTGTTTTTATACAAACGAATCATTTCAATTCCGCCTTTAGAAATTGGAGCAGTGTAAACTCGTTTAATTTCGGAAGATATTGTCAACCAAGAGCAAC
>CAMCQL010000186.1 GCA_945877005.1 Chryseobacterium gleum | reverse complement strand
AACAATCCACAAATTAATGATAGTGCTAAAACGAAAGAAGAAATAATCAACAAATTCATAGATACCTCACCAACTATATCAACACTTAAAAAAGAATTTTATTCTCCAATAAAACAAGGGCAACAGAGTATCGATGCCGATCAACTGATTTACACTGAAACATTGGCTTCAATTTTGGCATTACAGGGTAACTTTCCAAAAGCAATTATTGCTTATGAACAATTAATCTTGACAAATTCAGAAAAAAAGATTTACTTTGCAGAAAAAATTAAAGAATTAAAAAATAAATTAAACCAAAACTCATGACAACATTATTATCTATCCTTGTAATATTAGCTAGTATCTTACTAACAGCAGTAGTATTTATTCAAAATCCAAAAGGTGGAGGATTGTCTTCAGATTTTGGTTCAGCAACTCAAATTGGTGGTATCCAAAAAACGAACGATGTTATTGAAAAAACAACATGGGGACTTGCTATCGGGATTGCAGTGATTAGTATTGTGTTAACAATCCAATCTACTCCAAAGAAAGTGGTTCAAACAGCACCAACTACAGAACAAGGAGCTCCAGCAACTAAGTAAAGTATCTTAACTTTTTGAAATGTCAGTATGTCACATGCTGACATTTTTTTTTGAAAAATTTTATGAAAACCACGAAAAAATGTCTCGATATTGAAATGGCATGGTATTCGTTTGTATGTAACCAAATTAAATTTAAAATATATTATGTCTATTTCATTTAAACCTTTGGCAGACCGTGTTCTAGTAGAGCCATCTCCAGCAGAAGAAAAAACAGCAAGTGGATTAATTATTCCAGACACAGCGAAAGAAAAACCATTGCATGGAACTGTGATTGCAGTTGGTGACGGAAAAAAAGATGAACCAATGACATTGACTCCTGGTAACAAAGTAATGTATGGTCAATACTCTGGTACAGAGATTAAATTGGATGGTAAGAAATTACTAATCATGAAAGAAGCAGATATTTACGGTGTTATAGAATAAATTTAACGATAAATATCCACAAACGTGTGAGCGTACACACAAAAAAAACATCAATTATTATTTAAAAAGTTTATTAAAAATGGCAAAAGAAATTTATTTCGACGTAGAAGCAAGAGAAAAACTTAAAAAAGGTGTTGATGCGTTAGCAAATGCTGTAAAAGTAACATTAGGACCTAAAGGAAGAAATGTAGTGATTGGCAAAAAATTTGGGTCACCACATATTACAAAAGATGGTGTTACAGTAGCCAAAGAAATCGAATTGAAAGATCCGATTGAAAATATAGGCGCTCAAATGGTAAAAGAAGTTGCTTCAAAAACTGCTGATATTGCTGGAGATGGAACAACAACTGCTACAGTATTAGCACAAGCAATTGTAACTGCAGGTATGAAAAATGTAGCTGCGGGTGCTAATCCAATGGATTTAAAAAGAGGAATCGACAAAGCGGTAACTTCTGTAGTTAGCAGCCTAAAATCTATTTCAAAAGAAGTTGGTTCTGACAATGATAAAATTAAACAAATCGCATCTATTTCTGCAAACAACGATGAAACGATTGGAGCATTAATTGCTGAAGCGATGAAAGTGGTAGGTAATGATGGTGTTATTACTGTTGAAGAAGCAAAAGGTACGGAAACTGAAATGAAAACAGTAGAAGGTATGCAATTTGACAGAGGATACTTATCTCCTTACTTTGTAACCAATGCTGAAAAAATGATTGTTGAGATGGAGAATCCAAAGATTCTTATTTACGACAAAAAGATTTCTAACATGAAAGAACTATTGCCTATTTTAGAGCCTGTAGTTCAATCTGGTAAATCATTGTTAATCATTGCTGAAGATTTAGATGGAGAAGCACTTGCAACTTTGGTTGTAAACAGAATCAGAGGTTCTTTGAAAATTGCCGCTGTTAAAGCTCCAGGATTCGGAGACCGAAGAAAAGCAATGCTTGAAGATATTGCTATCCTTACTGGTGGTCAAGTGATTTCTGAAGAAAGAGGAATGACGCTTGAAGGTACTACTCTTGACATGTTAGGTACGGCTGAAAAAATCGAAATCGATAAAGACAATACAATTATTGTAAATGGTGCTGGTGCAAAAGAAGAAATTGCTTCGAGAGTTGGACAAATCAGAGCTCAAATCGAAAGTACAACTTCAGATTATGACCGTGAAAAACTTCAAGAACGTTTGGCTAAATTGGCTGGAGGTGTAGCTGTACTATATGTTGGTGCACCAACAGAAGTAGAAATGAAAGAGAAAAAAGACCGTGTAGACGATGCTTTAGCTGCTACAAGAGCTGCCGTTGAAGAAGGTATTGTTCCTGGTGGAGGTGTTGCTTTAATTCGCGCAATCGCTGCGTTAGAAGAATTAAAAGGCATCAATGAAGATGAAGATACTGGAATTGCGATTGTAAAAAGAGCGATTGAAGAACCTTTACGTCAAATTGTTGCAAATGCAGGTGGAGAGGGTGCTGTAATTGTTCAAAAAGTTAAAGAAGGAAAAGATGACTTCGGATACAACGCAAGAACAGACGAGTTCCAAAACTTACTTGCAGCTGGTGTAATTGACCCAACTAAAGTAACGCGTATTGCCATCGAAAATGCATCTTCAATTGCTGCGATGTTCTTAACAACAGAGTGTGTGATTGCTGATGAAGTAGAAGAAAACGCTCCAATGATGGGTGGCGGAGGAATGCCTGGAGGAATGGGCGGAATGATGTAATATAGGATTTATAAGGTTTGATTCATTTCAAACCTTTCCCTATCGATTCTTCCCTAAATTATTTAGGATAGAAAAGATGACTATATACAGATTGTTAGTGAATAATCGCTAACCAATCAAAAAGGGTGGCCAAATTGGTCACCCTTTTTTTATCGGTTCAAACAGAGATAACTATTAATTAACTGTCTCTAATACTTCTTTGGTTTCCTTTGTTGAGGCAGTCATTAAAGGCGAGTTTTGAAGTTGATTGAATAGCTTGTGAGTAATATCATTCATGCCTACAATCAATTCACCTCCTACTTGTTTAAAATTTGGATGCGTTAACAAAATGGTGAAAATCTTATTCATTTCATTTTGAAAATTGGTAGTTGTCAACGGTTGTAATTTAGGTTGCGGTACATCAATTGCATTGACAACATCTAACAATCCTTCTTCTAATAAAATTTTAGTGTCAAAAATCTTTTTCAAAGAATCCATTGTTTCACCCCTTAATCCATAGAAATAAGAAAGAAGTTTTGTGAAACTTGACTTCATATCGACATCGGACATTTTATTCAACCAACCTTCGAAAAAATCTACCAAATTATTGTTCCATACTAGTAATCCTTTCACTTTCATTAACTCTTCCTTGGTGTTGCTGAAATCAGCTTTTCCGATTTGATTCACATAAAGTAATGAACGCTCTAAGGAATTGCTTAACACCATGAAATTTAACTCCAAAAATATTGAAAGGTGCTCCTCGTATTTCTTGTTCATAAGCGCATTGAATTCTGTTAATTCAGATGTATTGAAGTTTTCGTCTGAATTTAAATTGATACGAGAAATAACCGATGTCCAATCATTGTTTAGTTCAAACATAAGCTTAAAACTATCTGTTTGGAACTTTGCTAATTGAATTAATCCGATTGATAATTCCGTATTTAAACCTACATTTTCGCGCACACTTGATTCCCAACCTTCTGTGATTTTATTGAATGTATCTTTCCATGCATTCGTAAAACCATTGTTCATTGTAGTGTTATAACCAGGAACTAAATTAAAAAAAATAGTTGTAAAGTGATTGAACGATTCAAACGATTTCTTTTGGTAGTTAACGAATTCCAATACAGAGTTTTCAAAAATCATCAAATTATCTACCGCACCTTTTGTGGCATTGTTTTGAAAATTGAATACATCCATCGGTTTCATTTCAGCATACATTGTTCTAAGCTGTGTCATGTATTTATCAAATTCTTCTTTTTTTGCTAACAAATCTGCTTGATTTAAAAATAAATAATTTTGTTTTTC
>CAMCQL010000185.1 GCA_945877005.1 Chryseobacterium gleum | reverse complement strand
CGCTTTATTTTGTTCGCTCCTGAAAGGCTGATTTTGTCGGTGATCTGCTACGCAGCTTCCTCCAAAAGTCTAGCATTTCAGTTCGCTATCAAAACCCAACAATCCCAAGGCCAAAAGGATAATTCTGAATTGGGAGGTAGAATTTATGAATGAAATTAATTTTCGTGAGGTTGAGATTATTTATTCTGAAATGAGTTCTCTGTTCTTTTCCTTGATGAAAAGAACCAAAAATCAAGGCTTCGGGATAGTTATTAAAGCGCAAATCTTCGGTTTTTCTGATGATTCTCGCTCCGAGGCGCTTTATTTTGTTCATTCCTTAAATCGCTGATTTTGTCGGTGATCTGCTACGCAGCTTCCTCCAAAAGTCTAGCATTTCAGTTCGTTCACAAAACCCAACAATCCCAAGGCCAAAAGGGTGATTCTGAATTGGGAGTTATGATTTATGAATGAAATTAATTTTCGCGATTTTTAGATTGTTTATTTTGAAATGAAATCTCTGTTCTTTTGCTTGATGAAAAGAACTAAAAATCAAGGCTGGAGTAAGTTATGAATTAGGGGTTATGATTTATGGATGAACAAAAACAAGAAGGAATGTACTTGAAATTAAATCCCTATTGAAAATTATCTTTTCAAAGAAAAGAAAGACTTTTTCTTTTTCTCTTGCAATTTTGGACTGCTTTGTGATTGCAACAATTGATAGATTTTACCCCATCCTAAGAAACCACCAATATTTCTGTCATCGATAAAAATGTCAGCTTTTAACTTTCTTGGAATTAAAGGATCATAGATTTCTTCAGGGAAATTTTTATTCACCGCATAAAATTCAACTCCTTCTTTACTGCAGAATTCTACTGCGTCGTGCAATTCAGAATTTTCCCTATAAGTCCATAAAATCAGTCGATGTCCATCTTTTTGAAGCATCTTCATTGTTTCAAACGCGAACATCATTGGTTTACCTATGCTTGGATACCTATCTTCAACAATGGTGCCATCGAAATCAACCGCAATAATTTTAGAATTTTTAGGAATCATAGTGCTCTAGAATATTTTCAAATATACCAACTTTCATTTAATTTCCAACGTTCTACTTCGTTCTTGATAAATTCAGGATTAACATCTACTGTTTTATTTATTCTATGGAAAATTAAATTTGGAAAATGTAATTGGATGCAACTTTCAGTGGAACTATTTTCATCGCCGACAAAAACAACTCCTTTTACAGAAATATTGTTCATTTTTAAGGCATTCAATGTAAGCAAGGTATGATTAATACTCCCTAAATAATGCATGGAAACGACTATAACAGGTAAATCCCACATTTTTAGCACATCTACATAGGTAGCCCCCACACTATTGATTGGTACATAAATGCCACCTGCACCTTCTATCACATGTTCAAAAGCAGCGTCATTTAATGCCAAATCCGATAAATCAATTGTTACACCATCTACTTCAGCTGCCAAATGGGGTGAAACGGGAGTTGTTAACTTAAATTTTTCACGCTTTACTTTAAGATCACCCTCAAGCAATTGAACAATTCGTTCTGTATCAGTTTGTGGCTGCGTACCGGCTTGAATTGGTTTCCAATAGGTAAAATTGGTTAATTTGGTGCGTATTGCGGCTACAATGGTCTTTCCTACGTCTGTTCCAACGCCAACAATTACTTCAGAATTTTTCATCCACCTTTTTTCTTGACTTGGTAGCCTTCTTTTATCAATAATTCAGCTACTTTTTCTTTAAAGTTACCTTGAATAATTATTTCACCCTCTTTTACACTACCACCCACACCGCATTTAGTTTTTAATGTTTTTCCTAATTCTTTCAAGTCCTCCTCTAAACCAATAAATCCTTCAACAAGTGTTACCTCTTTCCCTCCACGAAGTTTTCGATCGATCGAGACATATAATTTTTGCTGTTGCTTCGGTAATGTTTCAAGTTCGTTTGAAGTTTCCATTTCATATTGAAAATTCGGATTGGTTGAATAAACAACATTTAATCTTTCTTTTTTTGCCATACAACTCAGATTTTTGGACATTTTTTACAATGAACACCTTTCTTTTTGTATTTCTTACAACATTCTTTTTTCTTGGTACATTGACATGATGCACAATCAAAGATTGGTTGGGTAGAGAGAGGTGACTGCTTCATCGCTATTTAGAATTATTCCAAGCAAATATAAATCAAAGAATGAAATTTAGCAAAAATGAAGGGCTAATTATTGTAATGTAGCAACTAAAATTCCGATTAACACAAAATTTCTTGCTCTCACGAACGAATCAAGGATTCGTACAATTGTTCATACTTTGGAAGTACGTTTTCGATTTTAAATTTTTTAGCTTGTTCCCACGCATTGTGTTTGAATTGGCGTAAAACAGATTCATCGTTCAATATTTTCCACGCATTTTCTGCCATTTCATCTACATTTCCAACATCTGAAAGAAATCCTGAAAAACCATTGCAATTCACTTCAGGAATACCACCTGTATTCGAAGACACCACTGGTACTGCTTGCGCCATTGCTTCCAATGCTGCTAATCCAAAACTTTCTGTTTCAGAAGGCAACAAAAACAAATCACTGATCTTTAATACTGGAGAAGTATCTCTTACTTTCCCGATGAATAACACATGACTGCAAATTTTTAAATCACGCGCCATTTTTTCAGCTAGACTTCGTTCTGGTCCATCGCCTACCAAAATAAGTTTTGCTTTCATTCTTTCCAATAATTTTGCAAAGACAGTAACCACATCTTCAATTCTTTTTACTTTTCTGAAATTCGAAATATGGCAAAGAATTCGTTCGTCTGATTCCGCATATTTTGCTCTTACCTCTCGATCCACCTCCGGAAACTTTTCTTGAACCGCAATAAAATTTGGTATCACATGAATGTTTCTTGTCGTGCTAAAATGAGCCAAAGTATCTTTTTTTAAACTTTCAGAAACAGCCGTTACCTCATCCGATTGATTCAAACAAAAAGAAATTACAGGCTCAAAAGAAGGGTCTTTTCCTACCAACGTAATGTCTGTACCGTGCAAGGTTGTAATAAATGGAATTGAGATGCCTTGTGTTGTTAAAATTTCGCGTGCCATGTATGCTGCTGAAGCGTGTGGAATTGCATAATGCACGTGTAACACATCCAGTTTCTCGTATTTCACCACATCGACAATCTTAGACGTTAAAATTGTTTCATAGGGTTGAAAATCAAATAAGGGATAATCTGACAGTGACACCTCGTGATAAAAAATATTTTCCCTAAAACTTCCGAGTCGCACCGGTTGAGAATAGGTGATGAAATGAATTTGGTGCCCTTTCAACGCCAAAGCTTTCCCTAATTCTGTGGCTACCACCCCACTACCACCGAAAGTCGGGTATAAAACAACACCTATTTTCATACTGTTTAAATCTTATAATTTAAGAAAAAGTCTTTGACATATCACTAACATTGAAGTAAAAAGAAATGTTTACTATCAATTTAAAAAAACCAATAAACATACCAATGAATTTCAAAACTATCTTTTCCTTCCTTTCACCGCCTCATAAATAACCCTTTGTATTTCAGTACGAACACTCAATGAACCTATTTTTCTATTTTCAGCAGAAGGATAGACGCGATTGGATAAAAAGACATAACTTATTTTGTGAACAGGATCAGACCACGCATAAGTCCCCGTAAACCCTTGGTGACCATAACTTTCATCTGAAACCAATTCACACGAAGGGCCGTTCTTTTTAGAATCGGTTGGTCGGTCAAAACCAATTGCTCTTCTGCTACTTGAAAACTGTTTTTTAGTAAATTGTCGCACTACTTTTTCGTCTAACAATTTAATTCCCCCGATCTGTCCCTTGTTTAAAAAAAGTTCCATTACTACCGCTAGATCGGTAGCGTTTGAAAACAACCCTGCATGTCCGCCTATCCCGCCTAACATCGCTGCACCTGGGTCGTGTACATATCCTCGCACAACTTGTTTTCTGAAACCTTGATCGTTTTCTGTTGGTGCAATTTTTTCAATTGGATAAAAACGTAACGGATTGTATCCAATGTGACTTAATTTCAATTTAGAATAAATTTCATCGTTCAAATAAACATC
>CAMCQL010000184.1 GCA_945877005.1 Chryseobacterium gleum | reverse complement strand
CCAATTGAAGATATTTACGGTACTAAAAGAAGCCATTATATAAATTTATACGAATCAAACACAACAGCATTAACAATTAATTACGACTACAAAGGGGCAATGTCTATCCGTTGTATCAAAGATTAAATTGTTTTCACAAATCTATTCTTATTCTAATCTATTCATATATATCACGTTATAATTTTAGCTTTATTATCAATGGCTTACTAAACTTTTATAAAAAGTAAAAATAAGAGAGGGAATACCTTGTCTAAAATTAACTTTTAAGTCTTAACATAAATAAAAGTTAAGGTTTATTATTTTTATCTTCTAGTTAGTCTTCTTCATTATCAATTCACTTCAAATCTAATTTGCATCCTTTTATCATTAAAAGATTTTTTATTCGTAACAAATCTTCCCAAAAGGCAGGATAACTTTTTGAAACAGCTTCTGGATTTTCAATCACTATTTCCTCTTTTGACACTAAACCAATTACTCCAAAAGCCATTGCAATTCTATGGTCATTATGTGATTGTATTTTCCCTCCTTTCACATTTCCCCCACCATGAATTAACATATTATCTCCATGTAAATCAATACGAATTCCAATTTTAGCGCATTCAAGTTGTAAAACACTACCACGATCACTTTCCTTATTTTTTAATCTTGATACTCCTTTTACAATTGAAATCCCTTCACAAAAAGAAGCGAAAGCTACCAATGAAGGAAATAAATCAGGGCATTCAGTGGCATCAAATGAAAAGCATTTTTTGTTTGAACCATCAATAACTAAACCTTCTTGAGACTCATGAACGCTACAACCTGCGTTTGAAAAAGCTACTAGAATATTCTTATCTGCTTGTTTTGAATCTAAAGACAATCCTGCAACACATACATTCACTCCTAAAGCACTTGCCACCAACCAATAGCTCGCACTACTCCAATCTCCCTCTACATTGTAACTCGTTGGTAAATAATTGGATAATTTATTAAAATAAAAATTATTCTCCGTTCTACTGATTGTTATTCCAAAACTTTTCAATGTAGAAATAGTCATGTCAACATAGGGTTTACTTACCATATTATTAACAATTAGCGTTACATCTCGGTTCAACAATGGAATGGCCATCAATAATCCTGAAATGTACTGCGAACTTTCTGAGCCATCGACTTCGATACTGTCTGCACTAAGTTGACCGCTCAAGCGAATGGGAAGTCTCCCTCCTATTGATAATTCAGCGCTTAATTTTTTAGTGTTAAAATGAACATTAAAAAAATTCATTGATCGATTTTTCAAAGTTCCTTTTCCTTCGATTAAAAATTCTCCTCCAATTGCAGCACAAACACATGTAATTAATCGACAAGCTAAACCACTTTCACCGACATTTAAACTAGCTTTTTTTGGTAAAATATCAGTCCTAACTATTTCATAACGGTTATTACTAGCGTCAAATTTTACGTTTGCTCCAATCTGCTGAATCACTTCAAGCATCTTAAGTTCATCGTCACTCTTTCCTAAATTATAAATGAATGATTTCCCTTCACACAATGCTGCTGCCAATACTGCACGTTGTCCATCGCTTTTTGAAGAAGGTATTCTAATGCAAGTCATTCATTTTTTAAATTTAAAGTAGTATTCATCACCCTCATTTGATGATCAATTGACTCTAAGTGAACCGCATCCATAAACGCATGCACAAAATCACTTGACAATTCAAGTCCTGGGGCTAAATCAAGCGTTTCTTGCAATTTTCGTTCCCATAACTCCTCTTGTAAAATAGTAATGTTGTTTTCTTTTTTAAACGAACCGATTTCCTTACTTAATCTCATACGTTCTGAAAGTAAAGTAAGCATGGTTTGATCTAATTCTTGCACCTTTTTTCTTAACGTAATCAAACCTTCAGAAACACTAACTTCATTTTGTTTTTCTCTTAAGATCAACGAATTTAAGACCTTACTTAACTCAATTGGAGTCAATTGTTGTTTGGCATCCGACCAGGCATTATCGGGAGATGTATGCGTTTCAATCATCAACCCATCATAATTCAAATCCATCGCTTTTTGTGCTACCTCAAAAATTAATTTTCGGTTACCAGCAATGTGGCTAGGATCGCATATCACAGGAATTTGCGGCAATAATTGTTTTAAATTGATTGAAATCTCCCAATGCGGAGCATTTCTATAGAATTGATGTTGGTAAACTGAAAAACCTCTATGAATGGCTACCAAATCGTTACATCCAACATTCATTAATCGTTCAAATGCCCCCAACCATAGTTGAACGTCAGGATTGATTGGATTTTTAATCATTACTGGTATTGAAATACCTTTTAAACTATCTGCAATTTCTTGAACAGCAAATGGATTTACGGTAGTTCGAGCACCAATCCAAAGAACATCAACACCCGCTTTAAGTGCTTGTTCAACATGCTTAGAGTTAGCAACTTCAACAGTTGTTGGTAGATTAACTTCTTTCGCTGCATTAACTAACCATTGTAATCCGACTTGACCTATTCCTTCGAACGAATCAGGACGGGTTCTTGGTTTCCATATACCACCTCGAATCATTGCTACTTGGTTATTCAATGCCAAGTCACTAATAGTTTTGCAAACTTGTTCTTCTGTTTCAACACTGCAAGGACCAGCGATTACAAAAGGTCGTTTTGAAGCTTTTATTTTTAAAGCTAATCCCATATTATTGATTAAGTCTATTTTTTGTACTCACCCCCGCAATAAAATCTTTCAAATAAAAAGGTTCAAAATACGCTACATCTTCAAAAGCAGCTGCTTTAAATTTCTCAAACGCAATCGCAGCTTGACCTATTGCAGACGTACAGAATTCTTCAGCAATCGTTACTTTTCTATTTTTCCAAACTTCTTTCAGTTTCTCCGCTCCATCACCTACAACAACTAATGGATCATACTGTTCAAAAGTTGTTTCCTCAATAATTGTAGCTGCGATTTCCTCTATTACTTCCCCATTGTTTGAAAACAGTTTCGAAAAAACCTCCATCCTTCGTGCATCTATCACTGTTAAAACAGCGCAGTTTTCGTGCTCTTTCTTTACAAGATCGTAAATGCAAGTCAATGAATCAATTGCAATTAATGGAATACCTAACGCATAACACAAACCTTTCGCTGTAGATACACCTATTCTTAAACCAGTATACGAACCAGGACCTGATGCAACACTCACAGCACTTAAATCGCTCATTGCAACTTGTGCTTTGTCACATACTTCTTTGATAAATAAAGTCAATTTTTCACCATGCACATAGGCGCCTTCATTCGATTCAACGAATTGGACCACCTCACCATTTAATGATAGCGCAACAGAACACACCTTAGTACTTGTCTCTAAATGAAGAATATACACCATTATACAAAAAATTGATTACGACTTTAGAACGCAACGATTTAACGAAACGTAAAGTTAACATTTACACCAAAATTAAGATAATGTTAAAGATTATATAACAATTAGTTATTATTCGCTTTATTCTCTACTTTTGCATCAAGAATAAAACTGAAAAATATTTTTTCTATGAGTCGAATACTAATCATTGATGACGAGCAAGACATCTTAGATATATTAGAATACAATTTAGTGAAAGAAGGTTTTGAAGTTCAAACAAGTCTTAACGGTACTCGAGGAATAGAATTAGCAAAAAAATACATCCCTGATTTAGTGATTTTAGATGTGATGATGCCTGAAATGGACGGCATTGAAGTATGTGAAACACTCAGAAAAATTCCAGAATTAGAAAACTTAAGAATTTGTTTTCTAACTGCTAGAGGCGAAGATTACTCTCAAATTGCAGGCTTAGATGCCGGTGCAGATGATTACATCACAAAACCAATCAAGCCACGTGTTTTAGTCAGCAGAATAAAAGCGCTTACGCGAAGAAATACTTCACCTAATGAAATCATGAATGAACGAAGTAATTTCATTATCAACCGAGAGAGATATATCGTTGAAAAAGATGGCGTTACCTATCATCTACCAAAAAAAGAATTTGAATTACTTTCATTATTAGCTTCCCGCCCTGACATCGTTTTCGAACGTGAAGTAATTTTAGAAAAAGTATGGGGTACAGATATCGTTGTAGGAGATCGAACGATTGATGTACACATCCGAA
>CAMCQL010000183.1 GCA_945877005.1 Chryseobacterium gleum | reverse complement strand
GTGCCATTGGCATTGTATACAGCAGAATCTCCACTGTAAGTTAACTCTTTTCCGTCTATTCCAACACGATTCACCCCAACCACATAACATTGATTTTCGATTGCTCTTGCTTGTAACAACGATTTCCAATGTGAATTTCTTCGCTCAGGCCAATTCGCTACATACAAAAGGAGATCAAATTTCGCAGACTTGTGATCCACCATTCCATTTCTAGAAATTTCAGGAAAACGCAAATCGTAACAAATTTGAAACTGAATCTTCCACCCTTTATACAAAATTCTAGATTTCACTTTGCCTGCTTTGTACGTTTTTTCTTCAGAAGCTAACGTGAATAATTTTCGTTTATCATAATGGGTGATTCGTCCATTTGGTTCCACAAAAACACCTCGATTAAAATAAAATTCATCTTCTTTCGCAATGTAAGAAGTATAAAAAGCGGAATTTTTTGCTTTGCTCATTTTTCTTAACCAAGTCAATGCTAGACCTTCTTCCCCTTCTTCAGCTAACTCAACAGCATTCATGGTAAAACCTGTATGAAACATTTCAGGTAAAACGATGATGTCAGTTCCCTCTATTGATTGAAGCAACACTTCGTAATGGGCTAAATTTTGTTCTTTTTGTTCCCAAGTTTGCTCCGCTTGAACAAGCGTAATCTTTAAATTTTGCATAGTTTTTCTGCTGCTTTTTCTAGCGTTAAATTATCTTTTGCAAAACACAAACGTATTACTTTACGATCTGTTTTGTCTTTATAAAAAACTGAAAGTGGAATTGCTGCAACTCCAACTTCTTTGATTAAATTCTCACAAAAAACGACATCGTTCAGGTTACTGATTGATGCATACGAAACCGTTTGAAAATAAGAGCCTTCGGAAGGCAATAACTCAAATTTACTGTCGCTAAGTAAGTTCCTAAAATAATCTCTTTTTTCTTGGTAATAATTCCCTAACAAACGAACATCTTTTTGCTTTAAATAATTTGCAAGTGTGATTTGTGCCACACTATTCACACAAAACACTAAATATTGATGAATTTTTTTTATTTCATTTAAAATATAGGATGGGGCAATCAAATACCCAATCTTCCATCCAGTAACATGAAATGTTTTTCCAAAAGAAGAAACTACAATTGTTTTATCGATTAATTTTTCTCTTGTATTTATTGAAATATGTGGTTGTTCGAAGGTAATGTATTCGTATACCTCATCTGAAATCAATAGCACATTCGGATAAAGTGCTAATAAATTTTCCAAAGCCTCAATATCCGAAGATTGAAAAATTCTCCCTGAAGGATTGTGCGGATTATTTATAATTAACAACCTCGTTTTTGAAGAGAAATTAGCCGCGATACGATCCCAATCTGGTAAAAAATCATCCGATAAATTCACATGAATAGGTGTCCCCCCTGCTACAATAACAGCAGGTGCATAACAATCGTACGATGGATCCAAAATAACCACTTCGTCACCAGAATGTACCAATGCCTGAATAGTTGTATATATGGCTTGTGTTGCCCCAGCAGTAACTAAAATCTCTGTTGATGCGTTTACTTTTCTTCCGTAGATATCTTCTGTCAAATTCGCTAACTGTTCAACCAAAAATGGATGACCTTGCATTGGAACATATTGATGGGAATTAGAATCAACCGTTGCGTGTAATTCTTTTAATAAAGCGTCATCTACTGGAAAATTAGGAAAACCTTGAGAAAGATTAATTGCTCCAAAATCTGCCGCCATTTTTGACATAGTAGTAAAAATAGTCGTCCCTATATGAGGTAATTTTGAGTTTAATAACATGGAATGAGTTTAAATTGACTCCTCAAAGTTAATTTTTGCGTAAAATTAAAGAAAGAATTAGTAAGTTTATTTTAGGAAATCGTTACTATCTAATGAAATTACTGCTACTAAAAACCCTTTTTACTTAAGATTTAGATAATATAAAAAAACAACTAGATGATGAAACATTTACCAATGATGAAATTATTTCTATTATTAATGCTTACTTTTTCATTTACAGCGTGTACTTCCAATGAGGAAATTTGTGCTTGTTTAGAGGCAGGAAAACATCTCAATGACTATGCTTCAAAACTCATAACTAAAGAAGTGAATGAGTCAGAAATGAAAAAAATGGAAGAGTTGAAGATCATAAAAAATAAAAAATGTGCAGCATTCAAAACAATGGATGGAAAAAAAATGATGGAATTAAAAGCTGATTGCGAAGGGAATTAATTCCGTTTATTCTTTGAAGCTACTGAAACCTAAATTAAAAAATTTCATTTCGGTTCTATATGAATCAACACATGGCCTAATTCCGGCAATTCATTTCTCAAGGTATCTTTCAATAAATGAGCGATGTCATGCCCCTCTCTAACAGTAATTTCGCCTTCTACTCTCGCATGTAAATCGACATGATATTTCATGCCCGCTTTACGAATGAAACATTTTTCTGTGTCAATGACCCCTGGAACTGTTATTGCAATGTTTCGGATAGCTGCTATCAAATCATCGTACAAATGCTCGTCCATAATTTCCCCTAATGCTGGACGAAAAATCAAGTAACTATTGTATAAAATAAATCCTGAAGCGAATAATGCTGCCCAATCATCTGCAGATTCATAACCTTTACCAAAATACAATGCAACAGAAATACCAATGAAAGCAGCAATAGAAGTAATCGCATCGCTTCGATGGTGCCATGCATCCGCTTTCAAAGAAGAGCTATTGGTTTCCTTACTTTTCTTTAATACAATGCGAAATGAAATTTCTTTCCAAACAATGATCGCTCCTAAAAAGTACAAGGTGAATGATTTTGGTAAGGTATGTGGTCGTTGAATATTCTGTATGCTTTCGTAACCAATGATGCAAGCAGAGGTAATTAAAAACGCAACCACTAAAAAAGTAATCAATGGTTCTGCCCTTCCATGACCATAGGGATGATTTTCATCGGCAGGTCTATTGGCATATTTTAAACCAAAAAGGACTAAAAATGATGAAAAAATATCCGTTGTTGACTCGATGGCATCAGCAATTAGCGCGTAAGAATTCCCAAAAACACCCAAAACACCTTTAGTTAAGGCTAATAAGGTATTGCCAATTATACTAAAATAAGTAGCTTTAACAGCTGTTTGATGGTGGTCACTCGACACAATCGAAAATTTAAAAAAGTTTTTCAAGATAAGAAATAACTTCCTTTTCTGTTGCATTATTCAAACAATAAACGTTTTGAATTGCATTTTTTAATAAGAACTCTTCAGTAGTTTTCCCCCAAGCTACTACCTTTTGATGGTGGATTTCATTCTTCTGCAGGAATCCTTTGACATTTGAAGGGCTCGTAAAAACCAACACATCCATTGAAGTGTCTAATTTATCGGGATGAATAACAGTCCGATATGGAGTAATATAGTAAATTAGAGATTCATCTAAATAAGTAGCAATTGTTCGTTGGCTCTCTTCTGCAGTCACTAACCCACATGTTCGTCCATTCAACCAACGATGAAGCTCTTTTGAAACTTCCTGTGGTCTACTTGAATTGGATCCTACAAAATCAACATTGATTCTTCGATTTTCAAGATAGTGTTGTGTCGCACTTCCAATGCAAGCAACTTGAACTCTCGCAGATACAATTTGTTGCTTTAGCAAAAAATCTACTGCTCTTTTGCTACTAAAAAATAATACGTCTACTTCTGGAATTTCAGAAATTTGAATTTGTTCAAACGACAAAAAAGAGTGATATATTAATTCAATCTGATTTTGAATTGCATAGTGTTGCAACTCTCCAACATCTTCTATGGACTTTGTAATTAATACTTTTTTTTTCACGCTTCAATGACTGAAAGCTGCTTTAAATCATTGACAACTTGTGCCACAATTGCGGTTGAATCTATAATCGTATATTCCAAATTTTGAGCAGCATGTAGGCTTGAAGGAGCGTAAGAAACAAACAGCTTATCTTCTTCTGAAAAATACACACCTAATGGTAATTGGCATCCGCCTTCCATTTTATTCAAAATCATTCGTTCAATACCGATTCTTGCAGCAACGTCTTGGTGATTTAAATTTTGAAGGATTTCTGCTAATTCTGTGTCTTCTTCTCTAATTTGAAGGGCTAACACCCCTTGTGCAGG
>CAMCQL010000182.1 GCA_945877005.1 Chryseobacterium gleum | reverse complement strand
AAGGAGAGTTGTTCATGTGTTCAACTACTTTTTTGGCTTGTTCTGAACGTTTAGGGTAAGCGATTTTTAATTTTTCTAACAATAATTGAATGGTACTTTTTTTCTTTTGTGGAAGTTGTTGGTGTTTACTAAATACTGTGTAATCGTCTTTTTTAAATTTTATGGATTGTAAGTGTACATTATAGATTCTGAAGGTATCCTTATCTTTTACAATGTCTGAGAAAATACAATAGTTATTATCAACATTTTCAGGGTCTTCAAACATGATATCTCCTTTTGTAATAATTGGATATTTAGATAGCATTGCGATTCCAAAATTTTGTCTACCAAGTAATTTATGACTGTAACGCTCATGACAGAATGGTGTATTCAATAATGTTTTTAGGGTATCTCTGGTAGGAAATTTTGTTGGCTTATCTTGATGATAAAATTCTTGGAAACAAAACACATCAGATTCTTGGTTTTGCAAGTAATTAAAAATTGCATTTCGATTCACATATTTACCATCTTCACCCCATTCGTATAAATCAAAGAGTCGAACATTATAGCTTGTGATTTTTAAAGAGGGAATCGTATCTTTATTTACTGCTAAACCTATTGGAAGTGAAAGAGTTCTGAAGTGAAGTTTACCACCTAAAGCGATTGTGATTAGAATAACGATTGTCATTCTTGATTTCATGATAATCCAAAAGACTAAAAAAAGAAAAATAAATGAAATGATTACTGGATAAGCCAATCCAAAAAACGGTAAAATCCAAAAATTAGATGGATGAACAAAAGGACAGAGATAAGCGAGTAATAAACAACCTAACGCTATGAAAGTAGCAATGCGAATGTAGGTAGAGAATTTTGCTAACTTAAGAAGGAGCCTAACCATTTTTACTTTGATTAAAAAGAAATTCTTTTTCGGATTTTGTTAATGATTCGTAACCTGATTTTGAAATTTTGTCTAAGATAGCATCTATTTTGTCTTGATTGTTTTTTTTTAGGGTGTTAAATTCTTGATCGGTTAGCGGTCTTCCTCCTTTTTTCACTTTAAAATGATTGTTGGAACAGTAATTTCTTTTGTTAAATAATTGGTTGTTAATTTGATGAATCCAATTTTCGATGGATTCGATGATTTTTTTAAACCAATCTTTTTTAATGGCTAGATATCCAGCTACAGCACCCCCAATATGAGCAAAATGTGCGGTTCCGTCTGCTAATCCTAAGCTTAATAAGTCATACAAAAAGTAAATGAGTGCTAAAATTCCAATTTTAACAGGTAAAATCCCAAATAAGTTTACTTTTTGGTGAGGCGCATACGTCGCACAAGCAACAAATAAGGCCATTATCGATCCAGATGCTCCAACAATAATTGAGTTTTCATCAGAAAAAGAAATAAATAAAGTATGAGCGATTAATTCAAAAAGTCCTCCAATAACTCCTCCAATAAGGTAAATCGAAAGTATTCTTTGGTGACTCAGAAATACTTCTAATAGCTGTCCTGCAAAATAAAGGAATAACATATTAAAAATAAAATGGAAGAGTCCAAAGTGGGTAAAAATACTCGTGATGATTCCCCAAGGATGAGTTAAAAATTGAAAAGTATCAGTTTGTAAAGCAAAGAGAGCGTGGAGAAAAGAACTAAAATCTAACCCAATGAGTCTTCCAATGACAGAGATGATGCTCACCGTAACAAATACAATTGCATTAATTATAATTAACCGAATGGTCATTCCTCCTCGAGAAAACTGTAGCTTTAAATCGTTAAGTAATGAAGCGTTCATACAAATTAGTAGAAAGTCGATTTGTTTTTATTCCAAATAATTACCAAAATAAAACCAACAATTGCTCCTCCTACATGTGCAAGATGTGCAACGTTGTCACCTTCATGAGAGGTGAAACTAGAATACAATTCAAAAAGAAAATAAACGGAAATTAAATATTTTGCTTTGATCGGAATCGGTGGAAATAGCAACATCAATTCTGTATTTGGAAATAAGTAACCATAGGCAGCCATTATACCAAAAACAGCTCCAGAAGCGCCTACCATCGGTGTGTTGCATTTAAGTATGTAAGAAGAAATCACCGTTTCATCGTTCATATCTTTTAGCAGAATATTACCAAAGTCGCGATTTAAAATAGCTAAGTTAATTGATTTAATATCGTACCCTTTAGCTACTAAGATTGATTTTAACTCCATGATTTGATACACACCAATAATATTGTATAGAGCAAATGCACCAATTGCTGCTGCGATGTAGAAGATGAAAAAACGTTTAGGTCCCCATATTCGTTCCAGGTGCGCTCCAAACATCACTAGCATCAACATGTTAAATAAAATATGGAAAAAATCCTTCGAATGCATGAAAAAATAGGTGACAACCTGAAAGGGTTGAAAAAGAGGTGAGTTGACATAATGTGCACCTAATAAACTTATAAGTTCTATTCCTTTCCCTCCTAACACTAACGTCGCCAAGTAAAAAAGAATATTGAGAATAAGTAAGTTTTTTGTTACCGAAGGAATAGAAGAAAAATTAAACATATTTAAAATAAGTTGGAGATATCGTTTATAGTTAAGTTTTGAAGTATTCTTTTGCCGCTCGGTGAAAATTGATGTTCTGAAAAACCAAAGAGCGTCTCTGTTATATAAGTTGCTGTTTCTTGGGAAAATTGAAATGGCATATTTGATTTTGCTCTTGAAATACTTAATGCTATTTCATGCGCTATCTCTCCCTTGTCTATAGTTTCTTCTGCCATTTTTACTGCAATAAGTTCAATTGCGGTTTGAGCAGTTTGTTCGTCTAGTGTAACTGGTATTCCAGTAATTTCAAGTTGCATTTCTTTGATTTCCCATGTAAATCCCATGCGTTCTAAAGTGGTTTTATTTGATTCCCACAATTCTAAAGCTGCTTGTGAACATGGATGCAATAAAGGGAATAGCATTTGTTGAGAAGGAATAGCATTGTAAATAAATGTACTCATGATTTGTTCGTACAAAATTCTTTCTTGAGCTCTTTTAACATGGATAATTAACAGACCACTCATTGTTGTGCTAATGATATAATTTCCTTTAAATAAGTATTGTTTCTGTTGCGTAAGGTCTGAATCAAAGGATAGTTTTTCGTTTTCTGCAGGTGTTTCTTCAGGTATGTTTTCCGTATTGTAAAAGTTTTTCCAATCTTCAGATTGAAAATTTTCATTGCCAAAACCTGCTTTTTTAATGGCAGAACTATTTCCATTACTTACCGATTTATTTGGAAAAGAAGCTAATCCTGAAGCTGTGTGAAAAGGATTGTATTCTGGGTTTACGGTAATGCTTGGTGCAACTAAAGGTTGTGAATAAGTCGCATAAGGAAGTTCAAAGCTGGTTTCTTGTTCAAAATCAAGTGTCGGAGCAATGTTAAATTTACCAAGACCTTGACGAATTGCACTTTTTAAAATCGCATAAATTTCTTTGTCTTCTTCGAATTTAATCTCTGTTTTTGTCGGGTGAACATTTACGTCTATCGATGCAGGATCTATTTCAAAGAATAAAAAGTAAGAAGCAAATGATTTTGGTGCTAATAAATTTTCGTAAGCCGATTGTATGGAGTGATTAAAATAATTGTCTCTAAAAAATCTATTATTAACAAATAAGTATTGCTCACCACGTGATTTCTTTGCTGCTTCAGGTTTACCAATGAATCCTGAAATTTTTACAATACCAGTTGTTTCCTCGATTGGAACTAGTTTGTCATTTATGTTTTTACCAAATAAATCTATAATTCGTTTTCGGAGGTTAGATCCTGTTAAGTTGTATTGGGTAATGTCGTTGTGCGTCAATATGAAATCAATCTCTGGATGAGCAAGTGTAACCCGAATGAATTCTTCTTCAATGTGCTTAAATTCAATCACATCACTTTTTAAGAAGTTTCTACGTGCAGGGACATTGTAAAAAAGATTTTTTATAGCAAAAGAAGTCCCTTGTCTACATGTGATTGGTTCTTGGAGAATCACTTTACTTCCTTCAATTTCTAGATGTGTTCCTAATTCCTTTTTTAACTGTTTCGTATTTAGTTCTACATGGGCTATAGCTGCAACTGAAGCCAATGCTTCGCCTCTAAATCCCTTTGTTTGAAGTGAAAATAAATCTTCTATGGAACTTACTTTACT
>CAMCQL010000181.1 GCA_945877005.1 Chryseobacterium gleum | reverse complement strand
TTTATATCTGCAACTATTTACAGCAAAAAAAACGATATTTTTTAGATCTGTTCATAAATTTAACATGTTTAGATAACAAATAGACAATAAATATTTTTACGATTAAAAATTTAGTTGATTAATAAACAGGTTTTTGTGTTAAAAAACGCTGGAGTTAATTGTTTAGACAGTATTAATAAAGAATCTTTCGGAAATAATCATTTGATCGATTTTAAATTTTTTCGCTGAAGTTTTATAGGTGAATTGCTTTTTGTAAATAGATAGAGTGACGTCTTCGGAATATGATTCTAAGAATTAATTTTACCTCACATACTAATTGAAGGAATACTTTCTGACCAGATGATTCCTATACTGTTCAGTATATTTTTAAGTATATTTGCATCTTTAATTTAAAGAAACCTTTGTTTTTAAGAGGATCGGTAACTTTGAAAAAGCTTTATTTTATTCAATTAAAATGAATTTATGTCAATAAGAAATTTAGAACCAACAGCTTTATGGAACCATTTTGCTGATTTAAATGCAGTACCTCGACCTTCAAAAAAAGAAGAAAGAGTGGTAGAATTCATGATGAATTTCGGGAAATCTTTAGGTCTTGAAACAATTAAAGATAGTATTGATAATGTTATCATTAAGAAGCCTGCAACTTCAGGGATGGAAAATCGTCAAACAGTAGTTTTGCAATCTCATTTAGATATGGTACATCAAAAAAACGGAGATACTATTTTCGATTTTGATGCACAAGGAATTGAAATGTTGACTGAAGGAGATTGGGTAACGGCGAATGGTACAACATTAGGCGCTGATAATGGAATTGGAGTTGCGACTATCATGGCTTTATTGGCTTCTAAAGAGATTCCTCATCCTGCAATCGAAGCATTGTTTACAATTGATGAAGAAACTGGAATGACTGGTGCCATTCACGTAGATCCAAAAAATATTTCTGGTACTATCTTATTGAATTTAGATACTGAGGACGATGACGAATTATCAATTGGATGTGCAGGTGGAATTGATACAAACACATCTTATACGTATACTTCGGAACCATCAAAAGAAAATTCTACTTCTTTTTTAATAACAATCAAAGGGTTATTAGGAGGTCATAGTGGGATGGATATTCACAGAGGAAGAGGAAATGCAAATAAATTAATGACTCGAATTGTTCGTCATTTGATGGATCAATTTTCTGTTCAACTTGCTGCTTTTGATGGTGGTAGTTTACGCAATGCTATTCCAAGAGAAGCAACTGCTCACTTAGTAGTTGAAAAATCGAATGTCGCGCAATTTAAATCAGAATTTCAGATCATTTCTGAAGATATTATTTCTGAATATAAGTCGATTGAGTCTTATTTAAACATTACTTTCAATGAGGTAGAAGTTCCTCAAACTGTTGTAAATAGTGAAGATTCAGTTAAAATTATTGATACATTGTATGCGGTGGTAAATGGTGTTTATAGAATGAGTCCTGAAATCGAAGATTTGGTAGAAGCATCTTCTAGTTTAGCACGCGTGATTGTTAAAGAAGGAACTTTTTCAACGCAATCGTTGCAAAGAAGTAGTGTTGATAGCTCTAAGAAAGATGTTGCCAATTCGGTAAAAGCTAGCTTTAGTGCAATGGGCTGTTCAGTGGTGCAAAATGGAGATTACCCAGGGTGGTCACCAAATGCAAATTCACCTATTTTATCTTTAATGAAAGAGTTATACATTAAAAGGTACAATGAAGAGCCGAAAATTAAAGCATGTCACGCTGGATTAGAATGTGGTATCTTAGGAAAACATTTCCCGAAAATGGACATGATTTCTTTTGGTCCAAATATTCGTGCAGCACATTCACCTGATGAAAAAGTACAGATTTCTTCTGTTCAAAAATATTGGGGATATTTACTTGAAACGTTAACGCAAATTCCATTCACAAATTAATAATCAGAATTATGAAGTTCTTTTAGGTACTTCAGTTTTTATACAAATCGAATAAGCATGAAAAGAATTACAGAATTTAGAAAATTATACGAAGCTGATCGAACGACATCATTGGCTGAAATGAAGGAAAAATACCGCAAATTGGTGAAAAAATACCATCCGGATAAATTTCAAGACGAGGAGAAAAAAGCTGAAGCTGAAGAAATAAGTAAAAAAGTTATAGAGGGGTATCACTTTCTAGTGAGTATTTCTCCTGAAACAGCTGCATCTAACAAAGAAACCTACATACATAGTATTTCGAATCATTTAGTGATTGATTTTCAACACAAAGGTCAAGTGTTACGATTGGATTTTTCAGATGGTAATAGTTACGAATACTTTGGTGTATCGAAAGATATTTACATGAAATTATGTCAATCGGATATTCAAACTCGATTTGCAAGACGAAAAATTTGCGAAACATTTACGTATAGAAGTGTAACACAACAACCTGCTGTTCCAAGATCATAGATTAAATGAATAATTTGATTCAAGACAATAGAAAAGAATTGATTGAATTAGCAAATGCAGTAATGCCTTTTGGAAAATATCAAGGGAAACTTTTAGTGTCGATACCTGAAAACTATTATGTTTGGTATCATTCAAAAGGGTTTCCTTCCGGTAAACTTGGTTCCCAATTGGCATTAATGCATGAAATCAAAGTGAATGGCTTGGAACATTTAATTTACCCATTGATTAAAAAATAAACTGTGTTTGAGATCAAAGCAAAAGTCTTGGTTATATGTCCTTATCCCTTAGGGAAGGCTCCTTCACAACGGTTTCGCTTCGAGCAATTTTTACCCTTTTTAGAAGAGCAGGGCTACGAAATAACTGTCAAAACTTTTCTAGATCAATCGACTTGGGATTTATTGTACCAGCCGGGGTTGTTTTACAAGAAAACAATTGGAATGCTGAAAAGTACCTTCAAGAGATTTTCACAATTAGCAACTTTGCATCGGTACGATTTTGTGTTTATGCACCGTGAAGCCCTGTTTTTTGGCCCTCCAGTGATTGAATGGTTGATGGTTAAAGTTTTCAGAAAGAAAATATTGTATGATTTCGATGATGCGATTTGGTTGAAAAATCATTCCGACAGTAACGCTCTATTATCTTTTACTAAATGGTATTCTAAAGTTCATTCCATTTGCAAATGGGTATCGCACATTCAATGTGGAAACGCCTATTTATCTAATTTTTCAAAACAATACAATTCAAATGTTGACATTGTACCTACAACGATAGATACAGAAGGTCACCACAATACGACAATTGATTACTCACGAACAAGATTAACAATCGGTTGGACAGGGTCGCATTCTACAATGCATTATTTAAAGTTCATCGTTCCCGTAATTAATTCCTTAAAGCAAAAATATGCTTTCGATTTTTTGGTGATTTCTGATAGACCTCCAGAATTAGAGATTGAGGATATCCAATTTTGTGAATGGAAAAAAGCTACAGAAATTCATGATTTAGCTCGACTAGACATCGGGATTATGCCTTTGAAAAATAACGAGTGGTCTGAGGGGAAATGTGCATTCAAAGGGTTGCAATACATGTCCTTAGGGATACCTACCGTTATTTCACCTGTAGGGATGAATACAACTTTAGTTCAACACGAACAAAATGGATTTCTAGCTGACTCTGAGGAGGAATGGTTTATTTATTTAGAGAGATTGTTACAAGACAGAGCGTTGAGACAATTAATAGGGGCTAACGGCCAAAAAACAGTGGTAGAGCATTATTCTGTGAATGCTTTGAAGGATAAGTACCTTCATTTATTTGGACTGATGGCAAAAAAATAAATTCCACGAGAACAAACTCATCAACATTTTTTTGTTCATTTAATTCTACTTTTTCTTTTTTATTTGTTCATTAAATCCATTAAATTGGATGCTCAATTAAGTGTATGAAAAGTCTGAATTTTTTTGTGTTTTTATTGGCGGTATCGTTTTCATTTTTGACGTATTCTCAAAAAAATGATAATTATCCACCAAAGGTACTTCGGAAGTTAGAACGTACGAAATTACTTTATTCACAAGGACATTATGGATTAGCGTGTTGGAAAGCTGAAAGCATTCTGGATCAACCTGAATTTGAAAAAATAGAAGAACTGAGATTGTACCAAGCAATGTCTTTATTGCACATGCAAGACCGTCTTTTTTTCTTTTTGCGTGACCC
>CAMCQL010000180.1 GCA_945877005.1 Chryseobacterium gleum | reverse complement strand
GGGTGGAATCATTTTCAATTAAAAATAGTACACCAGGTTTGGTGCAAAATTGACCTGAGCTTTGCGTAATGGATTGCGCTATTTTTGAGGCTGTTTCTTGAATATCTTTTTTTGATTCGATGGAAGATGGGAAAAGTACTACTGGATTTAAACTTCCCATTTCTGCAAAAACAGGAATTTCATCTGGGCGTTCGTGACTTAATTTACGTATTGCTAATCCCCCTTTGATACTTCCTGTAAACCCAATTGCTTTAATAGCTGGATGGAGTACTAATAATCTCCCTACTTCATGGCTGATTGCGTTTAAATGCGAAAAAAATCCGTTTGGCATTTCTGTAAATTCACCTGCTTTTAGGACAAGTTCTGCTACTTTGTAACTCAGCACTGCATGAAAAGGATGACTTTTTACAATTACAGGACAACCTGCAGCCAATGCAGCCACAGTATCTCCACCTATTGTGGAATATGCAAATGGAAAGTTACTGGCTCCAAACACTAAGACAGGACCAATTCCCTGTTTTATTTTTTTAAGGGATTGTAGACATATGCCATTCGAGGAACTTTCAGGTTTTGAATGGGTGAATTCCCAATTTTTTTTTGATATTTCACTTGAAAAGTCTTTCAATTGTTGAATGGTTCGTTGCAATTCAATTTTCCCTCTCTCTTCTGATAGTCCTGATTCTAACTGGTACCATTGCACTAATTCTGATGAATTTTCATTCAACAATTGTGCAATATGTAAAAGGAGTTGCGCTCTTTTTTTAGGCGCAATTTTGTTGAATTTAGGGAACGCTTTGTGAGCAATTAAGCAAGTGTTTTGAATTTCTTCAGTTGTAGCTTCAAGAAGTTCGATTGCATTGCATTGATTATTGGTAGGATTTAAAGTTTTAAATCTTTCTCCGTTTGAAAAGGACAACGTATTCCCTATAAAGTTCCCCAAGACCATAATAAATAAATAAAAAAAGCCACCCGAAGATGGCTTATGAAATGAATATATTGAATTATGCTTGTTCTAAACTGAAAGTATAGCTTTCCATAATTTGATTTGCAAGTAGTTTTGTACAAGCACTTTCTACTTTTTCATTCGCATCTTCTAACGATGAAGCCTCTAAAAACAAACGGATGTGTCTTCCAATTCTCACGTCCCCAATTTCAGGTAAACCTATGTTTTTCATGCTGTTGCTTACAGCTTTTCCTTGAGGATCTAATAATGCATCCAAAGGCATTACGTCTATTTCCGCTTTAAATTTCATAAGGGTTTATTTTTGATGATTAAATTTTCGATTAATGATAAAACAATATACAAAAGTATAATAATTGGGATTGACCAAACAACTAAGGTGAAAATTAAAACTAAACAGGTGATTAAAAACAGAAATCGGAGTTGATTTCCATTCCATTTAAAGTGTTTAATTTTTAACGAAAAAAAATGTATTTCTGAAATTAATAGTAAGGACATCACGATTATTAATGGCAAGATTACTTTTAATGCAAGTAAGTTTAATAAGAAGTTATGACTCATACCTTCTTTGTTTAAATAGGTGCTACAAAGTAAGGGGATAGCAGAAAAGAAAATGGTATTTGCTGGTGTATTTAGTCCAATGAATGAATCTGTTTGTCGGGTGTCGATATTGAATTTAGCCAAGCGAAATAAGGAAAAGAATGGAATTATCAGTGCGACAAAAGGAATATAAGAGAAACTGGTTAGTTTTCCAACTTTAGCTAACCAATCTTGTAGTGCAATTTGAACCTGAGAAGAAAATTCAAGTGTTAAAAACTCTCGACTTTTCGGAAAAATGATGTAGGTAATTAATACCATCATCATAATTCCAGGAGCAAGACCGAAGGTAATCATATCTGCTAATGAATCCATTTGTTTTCCTAACTCTCCTTGTTGTTTGAGAAGTCGGGCTAAAAAACCATCGAAAAAATCTAAAATTGCTCCTAGGTAAATAACAAATGGTGCAATGTCAATGCGTCCAGTCAATGAAAGTAGGATTGCAATTGCTCCACATAACATATTTGTTGCCGTAAATAGGTTGGGGATGTTGAACATTGCAAGTGTTTTTTTCATGAAGATTGGCTTAAAATGAGAGGTAAGTAACTATTTTATTGAATCAGTCGAACTTTAAAATCGTTTTATCAAAGTAAGTTGGAAATATCTGAACTTTACTATCATACAACTCACATTCTTTTTGTTAATTTTAACGTCTATTAAATAAATCAATTGCAAAGAACATAATTTTTTTAGAAAAAATCGATTTTTATATCAAAATAATGAAAATTATAACTCTAAAATATTTCCTTTTTTTATCCATTTCGGTGGTCTGCTTTGGTCTATCTGTTTTAGGACAAGATCAAACAGTAGCGCCTAAATATTCCAATGAATTTCTTCAAATAGGTGTAGGGGCAGAAGCCTTAGGTCGTTCGAACTCAGTGGTAGCGAGTACAGAAGGAGTAAATAGTGTATACTGGAATCCTGCAGGTTTGTCTGCGAATTACAAATGGTTGGAGGTTGCAGCAATGCATTCAGAATACTTTGCTGGAATAGCTAAATACGATTATGTAGGTGCTTCACATTCGTTGGACTCCACGAGGGCGATCGGAATTTCGTTCATTCGTTTTGCGGTCGATAATATTCCCAATACAACTCAATTGATAGATAATAATGGGGTGGTAGATTTTGATAAAATCACTTTATTTTCTGCGGCTGATTATGCGTTTGGATTTTCTTATTCTGAGCGGATAAAACGGTTGGAAGGTCTAAGAGTTGGTGGCGCTGTGAAGGTGATTCATCGAACTGTGGGTGATTTTGCACATTCTTGGGGTCTTGGATTTGATGCAGGAGTTCAATACGATTATAAAAAGCATTTTAAATTTGGATTGATGGCGCGTGATATTAGTTCCACCTTTAATGCATGGATTTTTACATTGGATGATGCAACTAAAAAAGTATTTGAAACTACGGGAAATAGAATCCCTTCCAATGGGTTGGAATTAACGTTACCACGATTTATTTTTGGAACCCAGTTTAAATACCCTTTAGGAAGCAAAGGATCTTTTGTTGCATCAGAATTGGATGTAGACCTAACAACAGACGGTAAAAGAAATGTGTTGCTTAAAAGCAGTGGAGTAAGTATAGATCCACATGTTGGAATGGAATTTGGATTTCGAAATTTATTTTATGTAAGAGCAGGTTTAGGTAATATTCAAAAAGCCTACACGAACGAATTTAAAAATCAATACACATTTCAACCAAACATTGGTATCGGTGTTTCATTTTATGGTATCAATCTAGATTATGCTTTTACGGATATTGGAGATCAATCAACGGCTTTATATTCTCACGTATTTTCTTTAAAGTTCAAACTTGATAAAAATAATGGTTCTTTAAAATGAAAAGATTAATTGTCATATTGGTTCTTATTGGTTCATTTGGTGTTTTTTCACAAAAAAACGGCAATGAATGGATCAATTATTCACAAAAATATTATTCATTCAAAGTAATTCAGGAGGGTGTTTACAAAATGGATTACGATCTTTTGACGAAGAGTGGAATTAATTTAAGAACAATTCAATCGGAAAACATTCAGTTATTTGGTAGGGAACGAGAAGTACCTCTGTACATTGAAGACGGGGGTGATAATCGCATCGATTCTGGTGATTATGTTTTGTTTTACGCCAAATACAATGATGGTTGGATAGATTCGTTACTGTATGTGAAGCCAACTGATATTGGAAATCCAGCCTACAGTGTTGCAAATGATACCATTCATTATTTTTTCACATGGAATAATGCAGCAAATAACATGCGCTTTAAACCGGAGACAAATCTAAATTACGACAATTATCAGTCTGCGAGATATTTTTTAAGAAAGATAGAAATTAATAACCATACCCATTATGGTGATATTGTTGTCGGTGGTATTTCAAGCCCTTTGTATAAACCAGGAGAAGGTTGGACAGCTATTTACGAAGGAGTCAGTGCTCCCGTTAGTATTAATTTAGAATTGTTCAAATTGGACCAACTCTACACTGGTTCGGACGCGCCACTTGGTGTTTTAGAAGTTAAAAACGCGTCCTATTCAGACGCATCTTTTACGGGAAAGGGAAATCACCATTTACAATGTAAGTTACTTCCTTCCAATAAAATAGT
>CAMCQL010000179.1 GCA_945877005.1 Chryseobacterium gleum | reverse complement strand
TGAATTTCTTTTACGTCACCCGTTTTTAAAACAACAATATAGGTGCCTTTTTCTAATTTTTCCAACGATAAATTAAATTCATTGTTAGTGGAAGTAAGTTCTTTCACTAAATGTATTTTCCCAACAAGATCAGCAATTTCAACTTCAATTGGTTGATTTGAAATAGGATTTTTAATAGTTACAATATCTTTAACAGGATTAGGAAACATTTTAAAAGTAGAAAAAGAATGATTTAAAATACTTGCAGTTGTTGTATCTTTCTCTTCTAACTTAACAATTGAGTCTGAAGGTGAACCAGCATATAAATTAATGTCATCTAAATACAAGTTGTTTCCTCCATTCACTGCATCGTTTTTAAACATAAACTTTATTCGTGTTCCAGGTTGCCAATATTTGGCATCAATTGTTTTAAGGTGAATTGTCTTCCATTCTGGATCGCTTTCTATTCCAAGTAAAGCTCCAGAAGGTTTCCAACTCGCTGCTTCAGCAATTGTTGAAAGCCGTGAACCATCCAAATAAAGTTTAGACGACCAATTGACACCACAATCATTCGATAAATAGACATAAAGATATTCTCTTGTAGTTGATTTTAACTTTCTATAGGCATACCTAAAAGTCAAAGTAATTAATTTATCCTTATTGATATCCGATAAATCAAATGGTGATGAAACCAACTCATCCACACTTTTTACATTCTGACCAAAATTTTGTAATGTAGCAGATTTAACACCAGAACGAGCTGCTTGACTAGTTACTTCAAACGAAGCATTTTTCTCTGCATTTACAACCGTCCAATTTGAAATAACCGATCCATTTACATTCTTTTCAAAACCTTCGTAATAAGGTAATGTTTGATTTTTTTGAACAGTAAATACTTTAGAGGTCGATAAGGTTTGGATTCCATTGGATACTTTTAAGCTAATTGTAAAGGTTCCTGGCTCAGAAAAAGTATACGTTGGATTTTTTATCGTCGAAGTAGTACCATTCGGGAAAGTCCACAACCAAGAAGTAACATTATTGTAAGAAATATCATTAAACGTAACGGTTTCATTTTGACAAATAACAGTGGAACTACTTGTGAAATCTACCAAACACAATTGTGGGTTAGCGGTGCCTGTATTATTTAAGTTTGTTGCAGTCCATAAATTATTTCTGCCTCCAACTGAAGATTTCAAGGCTGCTATCATTCGTGCTTTTTGTCCTAGTGTAAACATCTTGCTACAGTAGGAATACTCCATGTAATTTTCAACATTTTCAACAACACCAGGCGAACAATTAGTGGGGCCAAAAGGACAACTGTACAACCACCCTTTTGTGATTGGTGTATCGTTAACATCATCGTCTCCACAAGAAACTCCAGGTTCATTGGTTGAACCCCAAACATGACTCAAGTTAAACCAGTGACCAACTTCGTGAGTCATTGCTCTACTGTTCGTTACAGAACTTGTTCCAAACGAACCAATATAACGGTGTAAAATCCATATCCCACCGTAAAGCATACTCGTGGTATAAGGATAATACGTATATCCCGCCTTTCCATCACCTAAATCATTACAAATGAATACATTTAAATACTTACTTGAACTCCATTCTCCTTTAAATACATCGTTACCATTCTTAACCATTTTTACCTGTTCAAACCCATCTGTTGTGTCAGAGGTCGCTAACGTACGCGTAATTCCAGAAAAACATTTTCCATTCGGAGCTTTTGTCGCTAATACAAACTCAATCTCAGCATCTGCAGCCAATCCTTTAAAAGCTGGATGAATGCCTGAAGTATCCGCATTTAACTTTCTAAAATCTCGGTTTAAAATTCGAACTGCATCATTAATTTGGTCGTTAGAAATATTTTCAATCCCTCCTTTATGCAATACATGAAATACAATAGGAATTTTATAAACAACCCCGCGCTTTATTGGTTCTTTTTTATATTCTTTCGCGGCTTGATTCAATAATTCTTGAGAAGCCTCAAACTCTTGTTTAAAGACGGGGTCTAAAAGTCGTTTGTTTAATTGCTCTGTTGAACCACAAAAACCTTTATGGAATTCTTGAGCAACAATAGAACTCCCAAAAAGAAAGAAAGTTAATAACACTAGTAAAAATGTACGCATAATAAAATAAATTAATGAGTTGAAAAATACTTAAAAAATACAACAAACAAAACTTCTTTATCTTTAAAACGAATAATTGTCAAAATAGTTGTGTGTAAAAAAGGATAAAGATGCATTCCTAAATGATTTTGATACCAAACAGAAATTGTATCTTTAAACCCTCAAAGCTTAAAGCAAAAAACATGGAGTATAATTTTCGTGAAATCGAAACAAAATGGCGCCAATTTTGGGCTGCCAACGAAACATTTAAAACTGAATTCAACTCAACAAAACCAAAATATTATGTCTTAGACATGTTTCCTTATCCATCTGGAGCTGGATTGCATGTTGGTCATCCACTAGGTTACATCGCTTCAGATATTTATGCGCGTTACAAACGATTGCAAGGATTCAATGTTTTGCACCCAATGGGGTACGACTCTTTTGGTTTGCCTGCTGAACAATACGCTATCCAAACGGGTCAACATCCTGCAATTACTACAGAGGACAATATTCTTAGATACAGAGATCAATTGGATAACATTGGTTTTTCATTTGACTGGTCAAAAGAAGTACGCACTTCAAGTCCAGAATACTACAAATGGACCCAATGGATATTTACTGAACTTTTTGCCTCTTGGTTCAATAACGCTACTCAAAAAGCAGAACCAATTGAAACATTGATTGCAAAATTCGAAAAAGAAGGGAACTCAACGGTAACTGCTTGTACTGACTACGAACAAACTTTTAGCTCAGAAGAATGGAATGCAGTATTTACAGCAAATGAAAAAGAATCAATTTTACAAGAATACAGATTAGCATACCTTGCTGATTCGTGGGTAAATTGGTGTCCTGCACTTGGAACAGTGCTTGCAAACGACGAAGTAATCAATGGTTTGTCTGAACGAGGAAATCACCCCGTTGAACAAAAGAAAATGCGCCAATGGTCTTTAAGAATCAAAGCTTACGGTGAACGTTTATTGACTGGTTTAGAAGAATTAGATTGGACAGAATCCATCAAAGAAATTCAACGCAATTGGATTGGTAAATCTCAAGGTGCTTCTGTAGAATTCAATGTAGAGGGTAGTTCAGAAAAAATTGAAGTTTTCACAACGCGTCCTGACACTATTTTTGGTGTGACATTTTTAGTCTTAGCTCCAGAACATCCACTTGTAAATCAACTAACTACAGATGATAGGAAAGCAGCTGTAGCAGCCTACCAAAAAGAAGCTTCTTTAAAAACAGAAAGAGACCGTCAAGCAAATGTAAAACACATTTCTGGCGTGAATATTGGTGCCTATGCAATTCATCCATTTACAGGTGAAAAAGTAGAATTATGGATCGGTGATTATGTGTTGGCTTCCTATGGAACAGGCGCTGTAATGGCTGTGCCTTGCGGTGACCAACGCGATTGGGATTTTGCAAGACATTTTAATTTAGAAATCAAAAATATCTTTGAAAACATTGATATATCTGAAGCCGCTTATGCAGAAAAAGAAGGTCTAATTGCTAATTCAGATTCCCTAACTGGATTACCAATTAAATCAGCGATTGTGAAAGCAATTGAAGCCATCGAAGAAAAACAAATTGGAAAAGGAAAAACAAACTACCGCTTAAGAGACGCTGTTTTTTCGCGTCAACGTTACTGGGGTGAACCATTCCCTGTATACTACAAAGAGGGACTTCCTCATATGATCGATGCCCAACATTTACCGATTGTTTTACCTGAAGTTGAAAAATACCTGCCAACTGAAGATGGGCAACCTCCTTTAGGAAATTCAAAAGAATGGGCGTGGGACACAATTGCAAACAAAGTTGTTAGCAATGATGCTATCGATAATACATCTATTTTTCCGTTAGAATTAAATACAATGCCAGGATGGGCAGGAAGTTCATGGTATTTTTTAAGGTACATGGATGCGTCTAATTCAACCGCTTTTGCTTCTAAGGAACAAACAACTTATTGGAACAGTGTTGACTTATATATTGGTGGTTCAGAACATGCAACCGGACATTTATTGTATGCTCGTTTCTGGACGAAATTTCTAGCTGACAGAGGGTATTTATCTTTTGATGAACCATTTAAAAAAATGATCAATCAAGGGATGATA
>CAMCQL010000178.1 GCA_945877005.1 Chryseobacterium gleum | reverse complement strand
TTGCTTGATTAACTTTGCTGTATGAGTGAATTAAGTAATGCGCTAACTATTCGGTTCAAGAGTTCAAAAATTCGAACGTTGCATAAAACGATTGAGGATGATTTTTCGTTGATTGTGATTGAGTTGAACTTAAGATCACCGTTAACATTGATTATGACGGATGGTTTGAGAGCCTATGAACAACCAGTTGATGACACTAAAAATGGTCAAAAATTCATTGAATTATTTTTCTGTTTGCCTTCTTATTGGGATTTAAATGAACCCAACGATGATTGGGTGCTTGAATGGTTACAGAAACTATCTAAACATTTAGTGAATAAAAAAACTTGGTACGGAGAGGGACATACATTTCCAAATGGAAATCCAATTCAACAGATTTCTGAAAAAATGCAACAAAAGTATTTCTTATTGAGTGAGCCGATTTACATAACTGATTTGAAAAATGCACTTGTGGTTGAAGGTAAAAATGTAAATTTTTTAAGCATTATTCCTATTTTTGAAGATGATTTTGATTATAAAATTGGAAAAGGAAATTACAAACTCATGAAGAAAATGAAAGACAAAGGAATTACAGAGGTTTTGGACCATTTTCGGATGACCTGTTTGAAAAATAAATGGAGAATTTTTAAATAATTTATGGAAGATCAACATTTTGATGAGGTTTTGAAGAAACAAAACATTCTTCAGTTTATATACTCAAAACGAAAAGTATTAGTGACACTTTCCTTGTGTGCGGCTATTATTTCATTGATTGTTTCCTTTTTTATAACACCTTTGTTTTTGTCTACAGCAATTGTTTTTCCGGCAGCAACAAGTACGGTTTCATTTTCTGAACAAAGAAATGCAAAAGCATCGTCCATGGATTTTGGTGAGGAGGAACAAGCGGAACAACTCGTTCAAATTCTACAATCTTCTAAAATCCGGAACAAAGTGGTAGAACGATTCGACTTAATGAATCATTATGAAATCAAAGCAGATGATTCCTATAAGTATTACAAATTGGGATTGGCATATAACGAACACATCACATTTACAAGAACTAGGTATGGTTCCATACAAATCGATGTATTAGACAAAGACGCAAAGTTAGCAGCTAAAATCGCCAATAAAATAGTGGATTTGATTGATACGGTGAAAAATGAAATGGTGAAAGAACGAACGTTACCTGCCTTTGAAATCAATAAACGAAAAAAAGAATTGATTCTTTCTGATATGAAAGTGATACTTTCAAAATTGGATAGTTTGAGTGAATTGGGTGTAGTAACTTCTGAAGGAAGAGCAACATTATTTCAAGCTTACAACGAAGCGAAAGGAAAAGAGGACAAAAAGTTTTTTAAAAAACAAATCGATGTCAACTTAAAACACGGTGCAGAATTTGATGGATTGGCTATGCTACGCGATGAGAAGATGGTAAAATTAGCGGAATTTGAAACAGCTTTTGAACAAGCAGAATCGGATGCTTACACTGATTTTAACCATAAATTTGTGGTAGAAAATGCCGTTGTCGCTGATAAAAAAGCGAAACCAAAAAAAGCAATCATTGTAATTGTTGCCACAATGGCGACATTTTTATTTTCGCTCTTTGTTCTTTTGATCCAAGAACGCCTAGTAGAGTTGCGTAAAAATAATTGATTTGAATTTTTTAAGCAGTAATAGGAAAAGTATTGGTCTTGGGATACTCTTTATTGTTGTAGCTCAATTTTTTATTTTTCAAGAAAATTGGTTGTTTTTTTTCCTGCCGATAGCACTTTTACTTATTTACACGGCTGTTTATTCTACCAAGCAACTTTTTTCGTTGTTGTTCTTTTTTACACCGTTAAGTATCAATATTGAAGAGTATGTGCCTGGTTTTGGTTTGTTTTTACCTACTGAACCGCTCTTTTTTGGGTTAATGGTATTGGTGTTAGCATATCAATTTCGCGCTAAAATAATTCCTTCTTACTTGATTTCAAATGGATTAGTGATTTCAATTATAGTGTATCTATCTTGGTTATTCATTACTTCTTTTGTAAGTACACATCCAATTATTTCATTCAAATTTATTCTTTCTAAATTGTGGTTCATCGTTCCAATTTTTGGTTTTGGAGCACTTTACTTTTTGAATACTAAAAATATCATTCGTTTTTTTTGGCTCTTTTCCATAGGGATGTTGGTGGTAATAAGTTATACGTTGATTCATCATGCTTCGTATGGTTTTGGAGAAAAAGAAGGGCATTGGGTAATGTGGCCTTTTTTTAAAGATCATACGAGTTATGGAGCGTTAACAGCGCTTATTTTACCTCTATTGGTGGGGATTTATTTTCAAAAGGAGAATTCCTTGTTTATTCAGACGGTGCTAATCTTGTGTATTGTGATTGATCTTTTAGGAATTTATTTTTCATACACGCGCGCAGCATGGTTAAGTATTGCCGCTGCAGTAATTGTTGGATTACTTATTCATTTTAAGGTGAAATTTAAAATTATTGCTGTTTCAGTTTTAATTGCGCTATCTCTCTCAACAATTTATTGGACTGAAATCCAATTTTTATTGGAGAAAAATAAATACGAACATACAACAGAAGATTTTGGGGAGCGACTACAAAGTGCTACAAATGTAACTTCCGATGCATCAAATTTGGAACGAATCAACAGATGGTCTTGCGCGATTGAAATGTTTAAAGAACGGCCATTGTTTGGTTTTGGGCCTGGTACTTATGCATTTGAATATGCTCGTTTTCAAAAACCAGAAAATTTAACCATTATTTCTACAAATTTTGGAGATATGGGAAATGCGCACAGTGAATATTTAGGCCCATTGTCTGAAACGGGAGCGATTGGGCTGTTGACTTTTTTAGGTGTTGTAACAATGCTTTTTTACAAGGGAATTACTTTGTATTACAATTATTCTATTGACCATCATTCAACAAGTCTGCTGATTTTGATGATGATATTATCTTTGGTAACTTATTTCGTGCATGGAGTCTTGAACAATTATCTTGATACAGATAAGGCGGCCGTTCCAATATGGACAATGGCAATAATTTTCATTGTATTGGAAGAAAAATTAAAAAAAGAAGCAACGATTAGTTAATTTTTTCGTCTTAATTATGTAACTTTAGTAACTAATTTAATTTATAAGGTATGAAAATTTTAAGTGTATTTGCAACATTACTTTTTGCGTTAGTTTTACTTTTTTCTAGCTGTCAAAAAGAAATATTTGATAATGGCGATAATGGCGGATCATCCAATGGGAATGATAGTACATTAGTAGCTCAAAAAATGGAATTTATTACTGATTGTACAGGCGATTATTTACGATTAAATGGGAAAGATTACCATGTATGTAATTCAGATCAAACGAAAGAATTCATGAATGGAGATGTAGTGATGGCTTCTTTCATTGCTTCGAAAGAATGTGCTACTCTGGACTCTTCTCAATTGACTTGTAAAATGTACCATGCCAATGAAGGTTGGGTGAATGTAATTGCCATTAAATTACTATATCGTCCGACTACCAATCCTGATTTTAAAGTTGAAAATGTTAAAATGAAGGTAGTGATTGATTGCAGTGGATTTTACTTGCAATACAATAACGAAGACTACCGCGTTTGTAATTTTGATGCTTTGAATGATTTCAAAGATGGTGAATGGGTAATTGCAAGTATGTATCAGTTGAAGGAATGTGTTGAGAATAGTGATAAAGTATTTTGTAAGTTGTACCATCCTAACAAAGGAGTTGTAAAAGCGTATGGCATTCAAAAAATTGATGATTCAACAGTAGATCCTTCTAAAACTTCGTGCAAATTAGAAATCATTAAAGATTGTACCGGTACCTATGTTCGATGGAATGAGAAAGATTACCAAGTATGTAACTTTGAATTATTGGAGAAATTTAAAGGGGGAGAAGTTATAGAAGCTAAATTTTATCGTTTAAAAGAGTGTAATAACCCTTTACTAAAAGACATGGTTTTCTGTACAATGTACCATCAAAATGAAGGATGGGTGAAAGTATGGTTTTAACTAAATGAAAATCATTGAGTTTTAAGAGGTGTCCAAAAGGCACCTCTTTTTTTGGTGTGCCGTGCATGGCAAATAGCTCGACGGTGCAAGTCCGTTATGGGGGTGTGTAGTTGCCAACCATTAGCAGATGGCAAGGGTGTCCATTGTGAAGTGGAATCTAAAGGAAGCCTAATGCAAAATTCCGACCTGAGGAACACGAATAA
>CAMCQL010000177.1 GCA_945877005.1 Chryseobacterium gleum | reverse complement strand
ATCTGTATTGCAATCGCTATGCTTGTGAATATTATTACGTTAGCTGTTGTAAAAGGTTTCCAAGATGAAGTACGAAACAAGGTAATTGGTTTTGGTTCTCATGCAATTATTACTAAATCAGGTGAGAATTCCATTTTTGAAAGTGAGCCTATTTTAAAACAACAATCTTTTTATCCGAGTTTAAAGAAAGAATCTTATTTACAACACATTCAACCAGTTGCTTATAAACCTGTGGTGTTGCAGTCCGACACCAAAGGGAATTATAATCAAGAAATTGAGGGTGTATTAATGAAAGGAATTGATGAAACGTATGATTGGGAGTTTATAAAGAAACATTTAAAATCTGGCCGCATTCCTAAAATAACTTCATCGAATACTTCCGACGAATTATTAATTTCTCAAAAAATTGCTGCTCGATTGAATTACAAAGTAGGGGATAAAGTCAGAGCTTTTTTCGTTAAAAATAAACCTGTTAAGAAAATTTTCAAGCTCGTAGGAATCTATGAAACTGGGTTTGAAGAGATGGACAAACAATTGATATTTTGTGATATAAAAACGATTCAACAATTAAACGATTGGGGTATTCAAACAACGATCAATGTTCACGATACGCTAAAAAATGGAGGACTGGTTATTAGCACTGAAACAAATGGTGGTAATGGAAAATACAGATACGATTGGGGGTCAGGATACGAGAAATACGGTGGTTTTACACTTCACTCTTTAAAAGATACAGTTATCCGAGTGATCGTTTCAGATTATTGGATGTTCATTGACGGTCAAAACGAAGAAACAGCTATTCCTGACACTTCTTACTTATCCATCAAAGTACATGGTTCAGGGGTGATTCCTTCCAATTTTAAATTAAATTCCGATGGAACAGTCCAAAAAGAATACTTGGACGAAGTTGGATTTCATTATTTTATTCCAACTACTGGTTCAGGAAAGTTAGAAGTTAAAGTTACTCCCGGAAAAGGAAGTTTTCAAAAGTATGTCGGCGCTTTTGAATGTACTGTAAAAGACTGGGATAAATTGGATGAGAGCATTGATCAAATAAGAAAAAAAGTGATTTTAAGCGAGAACAACACTTTACTTGAAGTCACAAGTATTGTTCAAAATCAATCCGATTTATTTGTTTGGTTGTCGTTTCTAGACATCAATGTTTGGATTATTATTAGTCTGATGATATTAATTGGAATTATTAATATGGGTTCAGCATTATTGGTAATGATTTTAGTTAAAACTAATTTTATAGGATTATTAAAAGCTTTAGGAGCAAATGATTGGACGATAAGAAAAATATTTTTATACCAGGCCTCTTTTTTAATTTTAAAAGGCATGCTATGGGGAAATGGGATAGGTATTGTTTTTTGTTTATTGCAACAAAAATTTAAGTTTTTATCCTTGAATCCTGAAGTGTATTATTTAGATGCAGTTCCAATTCATATGAGTTTAGGCTCCATTCTTTTATTAAATGTAGGAACTTTAGTGGTGTGTTTAACTGCATTGATTATTCCTTCGTATGTGATTACAAGAATTGCTCCTGCAAAATCTATAAAATTTAATTAGTACGCAGCATCGAAATGCCAGAGGAAAAGAAAATTTTCACATTGAAGCAAGTTGCTTTTTCCATTCAGAAAGCAATTCAGGAACGGTATTCACAAATGTATTGGGTACAAGCTGAAATGCATAAATTGAATTACACACCCAAAGGACATTGTTACCCTGAATTGGTGCACAAAGAAGAAGGAAAGATTGTTGCAGAAATTAGAGGCACAATTTGGAAATCACATTACGATAGAATTAGTGATAATTTTTATAAAACTGTCAAAGAACCAATTAAAGACGGTTTAACTTTATTGTTTTTAGTAAAAATTAGTTACCATCCTGTGTATGGAATGGGACTTGAAATTCTTGACATCGATCCTACTTTTACCTTGGGTGAATTGCATAAGGAACGTGAGGAAACGCTGCGTAAATTGACCAATGAAGGTATCATCAATGCCAATCAATTGCTTCCATTTCCTTTATTGCCAAAAAGAATTGCAGTTATTTCGGTGGCTTCAAGCAAAGGTTTATCCGATTTTTACTCGGTGATTCGTTCGAATCCATGGAATTATCACTTCTTTTTTCATTTGTTTTCTGCTCAGTTAAATGGTGACGGTGCCATCTTTTCAATTCAGCAACAATTGAAGCGAATTCAAAAGTTTAAACATTTGTTTGATTGTGTTGTAATTATTCGTGGTGGAGGAGGAGAAATTGGGCTTTCATGTTACAATAATTATGACTTAGCAAAAGCAATCGCTACTTTTCCGTTACCTGTTTTAACTGGAATTGGTCACTCAACGAATGTGACTGTTTGTGAGTTAGTTGCGTATCAAAATGCAATTACTCCAACAGAATTAGCTGATTTTTTAATTCAAGCATTTCATAATTTTTCTGTACCCGTTAAAGATGCGCAGAAAGTGATTGCGCAGAAAGCAAAAGAATTGATCGCTTTGAATCAACAATGCCTTCAACATGAGTTGAGAGTGTTTAAATCGTCTACTTTTCAATGGTTGAGTGCTTCAAAAACACAAATTAGAGCGATTTCAAGGGAGCTTGAACAAAATACATTTGCATTTTTTTCTTCACACAAGCTTGAACAAAACAATCGTTCTAAACGTTTGTTTAATGGTGTGAAATTTTTACATGTAAATGCTCAGATGAAATTGACTAATTCAGTCCAAAATATTCAAAAATCTTCGAAATCATTGATTGATCATCAGTATAAATCAGTTGATGTGTCCAAACAGAATCTAACAGTAAAAGTGCCTAAATATTTGAATGCATTTCATCAATCCATCGCCCAGACTGAAAAAACAATTCGCTTGGTAGATCCTCAGGAGGTTCTCAAAAGAGGATATAGTTTTACCTTATTGAATGGTAAGCTACTCAATGAAAATTCAATTGTCGCTGAAGGCGCTAGAATTCAGACTATTACTTACAATTACGAAATAGAAAGTGAAATAAAGAAAATAAAGAAAAATGACGGAAAAAATTAATTATGTAGAAGCATTCAATGAATTACAATTGATTGTGCAAGAAATTGAAGACGGCGAAATTACTGTTGATGAATTGGCATTGAAAGTAAAAAGAGCAGCAGCGTTGATAAAAATTTGTAAGTCTAAACTTTCGAGTACCGAAGAAGATGTCAATCAAATTTTAAAAGAATTAGAAAACGAAAATTAATACAATTAGAATGAAAAAAGTAAGTTTATTATTCCTGTTAATGTTTCATTTAGTGTCTTTTGGACAAACTAAATATACAGTTAGCGGTACAATCACCGACCAAGCCAAGGGTGAAACCGTGATTGGTGCACGCGTTAAAATTAAAGACAAAAATCAAGGAGCTGTTTCGAACGAATACGGTTTTTTTTCGTTAACACTTCCGGAAGGAAATTACACCTTAGTTATCTCTGCATTGGGGTATGAAAATCAAGAAAAAGAAATTCAATTGACTGAAAATTTACGCCTTGATTTTGTTGTTGCAACACCTCAAAGTAAAACACAAGAAATTCAAGAGGTGAAAGTAACAGGTATAAAACAAGATGCAAATGTGAAATCTGCCATAATGGGCGTTGAAAAATTAGATCCTAAAGCAATTGCGAAAATACCGGTATTATTTGGTGAAAAAGACATCATTAAAACAATGCAATTGTTACCAGGAGTAAAAAGTGCTGGAGAAGGAAATTCTGGATATTACGTTCGAGGTGGTGGATCCGATCAAAATTTGATTTTATTGGACGAAGCACCTGTATACAATGCTTCTCACTTACTAGGTTTCTTCTCGACTTTTAATTCGGATGCCATTAAGGATGCAACTTTATACAAAGGGAATCAAGCTGCAAATTTTGGTGGTAGGTTGTCTTCTGTATTGGACATTAAAATGAATGAAGGAAACAACCAACGTTTCAATGTGAGTGGAGGTTTGGGATTGATTTCATCTAAATTAAATGTTGAAGGTCCTATCGTAAAAGACAAAGCATCATTTTTAATTACGGGTCGACGTACTTATGCAGATGTTTTTCTTAAAGCAACGGATGATTTTAAAGACAACACACTTTATTTTTATGATTTAAATGCGAAATTAAATTATAAGTTAGGTCAAAAAGACCGCTTGTTTCTTTCTGGGTATTTTGGGAGAGATAAGTTAGGTTTTGGAAGCAACTT
>CAMCQL010000176.1 GCA_945877005.1 Chryseobacterium gleum | reverse complement strand
ACAGGATTAGCACCAGGGAATTATACTTTTAAAGTTAGCAATACGAGTGGTTGCTCTTCAACTTCAACAGTTCAAGTAACAATCAACACCCAACCAATCACCCCAAGCGCACCAACTTTAGGTACAGTTACACAACCGAAGTGTACGGTTGCAACAGGAAGTATCGCATTTAGTGGTTTACCAAGCACAGGAAGCTGGACGATTACAGGAACTCCATCAGGAACTACAACAGGAACAGGAACTACAGGGAGTATTACAGGATTAACACCAGGGAATTACACTTTTAAAGTTAGCAATACGAGTGGTTGCTCTTCAACTTCAACAGTTCAAGTAACAATCAATGCCCAACCTTACATTCCAACTAATGGCGGAATTATTGAGGTAGTTGGAAATGGTCCTCTGTGTTCGAATGTGGCTGCTAAGTTTACAATCAGTAAAGGTATATCTGGAGAGATTATTAAATATACTATTAATGGTGGAACAGAGCAAAATGTAATATTAAAAGTCGGTGGTATAGCTGAAATCGATTTAGGAAATCAAACAACTACACAAACAATTGTACTAACAAAGATTTTATCAACTTCTGGTTGCGAGAGTACTATAACTAGTTTGAAATCAACGGCAAGTATTACAATCAACCCAACATCAACTAAAGGTTCTTTAATAGAAGTTTCAAACAATGGCTCATTCTGCGATAATGGAATAGGAGCATTTACTGTAATTGGTGGGGATTCAAATGGAAGTATGAAATATAGAATAAATGGAGGGTCAGAGTCATCTGCTTCATTTGATGCTTTAGGTAGAGCTACAATCAGTACGGGTTTTGTTAGTACAAATCAAATTATTCAAGTAACAAGTGTAACAACATCTAAAGGGTGTACTTCGAGCCTAATTACATCTCAGAATTTAAAGAAAGCTACATTAAGTTTAAAAGCCTGGAATAAACCAGATGGTTTCGGACCCCATTCACAATTAACAAAAACCAATGATTTTTCTTTCTATAGAGTTACTTCATCTTGGTTAGATAATCAGGTTACGTGGCTAAATCAACCGAATTCTATTGGAACCAATTCCGTTTCTTTGCCTGGAACAAATGATCCAGCTAAAGATTATAACGACATTGACTTGACTAATCTTACGAAAGAAATATTGAATTCGAATAATTTCGGGTATATTATGAAACAAAATCAAGGTGAATATTACAGTGCAATTAATTTTTGTTCAAGTGATTATATTGATCCAGCAAGACGACCTAAATTGATGCTAGTTTATGATAATTCAGGTGTTAATGACACTGTTTATATAAGTAAGGCTAATGATGCATTTGTTCATAGTACAGTTGGTTACAATACAACTAATTATGCTACTAATGAGCAGTTTTCTGCAGTCAACTGGACATTTGATCTTATACCTGGGAATATTCATTCTTACATTCGTTTTGATTTATCAAACTATGTAAACTTTTCTGCAATTGATACATTAATTGTTAATACTTCATCCACAAAAGGAAGCAGTATAAATGTTACAGCAAATGGCCCTTTCTGCGTGAATGGAACAGGTGTTTTCACCGTTAGAGGAGGAGAGTCGAATGGTAGTGTGAAGTATAAAATTGATGGCGGAGTAGAACAAACACAATTATTGGATAATTTAGGATATGCAAAGATTACAGTAGGAAACATTACATCAAGTCAAACGATAGAATTAATAAGTGTTGTTACATCTGAAGGATGTTCATCAACAGTATCTAGCGGAACGAAAACAGCAACAATTACGATAAATCCAACATCTACAAAAGGAAATACAATCAGTGTATCGGCAAACGGTCCTTTTTGTGTGAATGGAACTGGCATTTTCTCGGTAAGAGGCGGAGAGTTGAATGGTAGTGTGAAGTATAAAATTGATGGCGGAACAGAACAAACACAATTATTGGATAATTCAGGGAATGCGACAATCAATATCGGAAACATTACCTCAAGTAAAAGTATTTTATTGACAAGTATTGTTACCTCTACCGATTGTAGTTCATCGATAACAAGTGCAACAGCTACGGCAACAATCACGATTAACTCAGCACCAACAAAAGGCAATACGATCAGTGTTACGGCAAATGGACCATTCTGTGTAAATGGGGCGGGTATATTCACTGTGAGAGGAGGAGAGTCGAATGGTAGTGTGAAGTATAAAATTGATGGCGGAGCAGAACAAACACAATTATTGGATAATTTAGGAAATGCAACAATCAATATCGGAAACATTACGTCAAGTAAAAGTATTTTATTAACGAGTATTCTTACCTCAACCATTTGTAGTTCAAGCATAACAAGTGCTAATGCTACGGCAACAATTACGATCAACTCAGCGCCAACAAAAGCCAATACGATCAGTGTTGCTGCAAATGGACCATTTTGTGTGAATGGAACAGGTATCTTCACCATAAGTGGAGGAGAGTCGAATGGAAGTGTGAAGTATAAAATTGATGGCGGAGTAGAACAAACACAATTATTGGATAATTCAGGAAGTGCAACAATCAATATCGGAAACATTGCCTCAAGTAAAACAATTCTATTGACTAGTATCACAACCTCTACCAATTGTAATTCAATAATAACGAGTGCAACAGCAACTTCCACGATTACCATTAATCCAATCTCTACTAATACAAGTTTAATTGAAGTTCAAGGTAACGGTCCGATTTGCAAGGCTGATAATGCAATCGTTAAAATTTCTAAAGGCCAACCAAATGAAAAAGTAACTTATACTGTTGATGGAGTAGAGAGCTCAATCGTATTAAATGGCTTAGGTGAGATATTGATTGATTTAGGAAGAGTTACAACAAATAAAACAGTTGTATTAACTAAAATTACTTCAACAACTGGATGTGAAAGTGCAATTACTAGTTTAAAAAAATCAACCTCTATTGAAATTAATCTTCCAAATGTGCCAGTTGCAGATATTTCTCAAATCATTTGTGCAGTTGATAATAAACAATTAAAGGATATTAAATTTACTGCACCACAAAATAATCAAAATGGGGCATTTATTTTTAGATATAAGTTTGATCCAATTCTAGCGTCCCTTCCAATTAATACATTTATTAAAGACACAACCTACATTGTAAAATACAATGACGGTCAGTGTGAAAGTGATGAAATTTCACTTACAATAAAAACAAATAAAGGTGGAGATGTTCAAAATGGAAGTTTCAATAGTTGTGCTATTGAAGAACCACTAGTTGGTCAATTAATACCAAATGGAAATAATATTAGTTGGTACAGTGCTGCAAGTTCTGTCGTAAATTTCGACAAATTAACTACTAAGTTATCGAATGGAGTTTATTATTATTCAAGTAAAAATGCGCAGGGTTGTGAAAGTGCCATTAGAGGAGAAGTAGTGGTAACATTAAATAATGGTACAAATCCATTTTCAACACTAAACCCTGCTTTAGTAGTTCCAGTAGAATTTTGTTTAAACGTTAATCCTCAAATTGCAGATTTATCTTCAAAGGTAGAAACTCAATTAAATGGACAAAATGTATTTGCAAATAAGATGATTTGGTATTTATCCTCAACTGATAAAACTGCCTATAACGGCAAGTTAGAGAATTTAAAATCCTATTTTGTTTCTTATGTGGATGCTTCTTCATGTGAAAGCATAGAAAGATTTGAAGTTCCAGTCAAATTAAACGACTTTCAAGGTGTTTCTATCATGGATTTAGAGCAAACGTTCTGTAAAGAAAACACGAATGTGATTAACGATGTTTTTGATGCTCCTTATCAATTCTCAGATTTCTTAATTAAAAATGAATTAGGACAATCTATAACTGATAAAAATCAAAAATTGACTACCCAGGTTTATGAGCTCAGATTGATTGATAAAAGTAACGCATTGAATTGTTTGAGTAGTACAAAATCTAAATTAGTTGTGTCAATAATCGATCTAAATGTTGAAATTACAGATCAAAAAGCTACGATTTGTGGTTCTAAAACAGGGAAATTAACTGTTGCTGCAATCAATGGCCGTCCTGAATATATTTATTCTTGGTTTGATCCAACTGGTAGAATTATAGCTGGTGCAACAAACAATACATTGTCTGGTTTAGATGAAGGTGAGTATACTGTTAAAATAAAAGATCAGGATGGTTGTAGTGCTGAAATAAAACAAGTACTAAGTTGTATTCCTCCTGATGTACCTCAAATCATCACTCCAGGTGAGAAGACGAATAACAAATGGGTATTGAA
>CAMCQL010000175.1 GCA_945877005.1 Chryseobacterium gleum | reverse complement strand
TTCCGTTAAAATTAACATAAGATCATAAGGTATACCTTCCGTATGTTTTTAACAACTAACAACTTAGAATACTACTAGATGAATTTTATTGATTTACTAATTTTAGTTCCACTGCTTCTGGCTGCTTGGAAAGGGTTTAAAAGGGGATTCATCATTGAAATTTTTATTGTACTTGCTTTATTGGTAGGGATTTACTGTGGAATCCATTTTTCTGACTATACCTCTGATTTAATCAAAGAAAAATTGAATGTATCTTCTATTTACCTTCCACTTATCTCATTTGCACTCACCTTCACTGTCATCGCTGTTGGGATTTATTTTATAGGTAAAATGTTGGAAAAAGTGATTAAAATTGCGCAATTAAGTCTCTTAAATAAACTAGGAGGAGTGTTTTTTTCTGTTGTTAAAACCTTGTATTTTATGAGTACTTTGTTCCTGTTAATTGCATCTGTACAAGAAAAAACAGAAATAATACCAACAGCAACACTCAATGAGTCCTTACTGTATACTCCTGTTTCTAAGCTTTCGTTGGCAACAATTCCCTATTTAAAGGAAAGTAAACTATTTATTACAGAAAATCTCAAATCCACCTCATACTCAGAAAAAGAAGTCATGCGAGCGAAAGAAATCGCGGATAGTCTTGGTATTTCTACAACAGACTCATTGGAATTACGTCGTATTTACTTCAATTATGAAAAAAATTAAAGCTGCATCATTCATCCTGCTTTTAGTTGTTACAACAACAACTATTTATAGTCAATCGATATTGTCTGCTCAAAATTCGAACTTTTCATCGTTGGGAATTGATTTAGAAAAATTTGGTCCTTATCTTGGTCTTCAACGTGGTAAGTTTTCAAGTTTAGAATTCGGAGTGGAATACCAATTGAAAGAATTAGCACTATTTAAACCAGAAACGCAAGCGGTTCATGCGGGCGTAAATTATGATTTATCCAACAATGTACTCGGATACGAAGCTGGCTATTGGTTCAAAAAAGGTCGGATGAACTTGTCGTACGGAGCCAATCTAATCTTTAGAACAGATTATACCACTAACGCTTTAGGAATTAGTCCTGTTGTAGGTTTCAAATTGGCCCAATTTCACTTACAAACTGGCTACAATTATTTACCATCAGCTCCAAGTGCTATGATGGTAAACAGATTTTTTATATCACTTCGTTTTGTTTTTATCCAAAAATGGAAGTTTTCTCTCGATAATTGACTTAAAAATTAATTACTATGATCGTTTTTAAATTTGGTGGCGCCTCAGTAAAGGATGCAAAAGCTGTTAAAAATGTGGCGAATGTGCTCTCCATGTATCCGAATGAGAAAATTGTTGTGGTCGTATCCGCAATGGGAAAAACGACCAATTTATTAGAAGAGGTTGTAAATGCCTTGTGGTCAAAAGACATAGCCAGCTTCAACTATTACGTGAACGAAGCACTTAAATACCACCTAGGAATTGTTGATCAACTCTTTTCGGAATCACATACAGGTGTACTAAATTTCTTAGAAGCAACTTTTTCCAATTTATTAGATAAAAGTAAAACACCCCTTTCTTCAAATTACGATTTCGAATACGATCAAATTGTTTCATTGGGAGAGGTGATTAGCACTTATATTGTTGAAGCTTACCTTGTCGATCAAACCTTGGAAGCGGCGTGGTTGGATGCACGAAAACTAGTTATTACTGATTCAACCTACAGAAACGGTACAGTTCATTGGGAATTGACCCAACAAGCAATTTCTGAAACAGTACCCGCATTATTTAAAACCTCTAAACTATTAATTACACAAGGATTTATTGGTGGTTCCAAGGAAAAAACTACTGTTACATTAGGACGAGAAGGTTCTGATTACACAGCAGCAATTTTTGCCTATTGTTTGGATGCACAATCGGTGACTATTTGGAAAGATGTACCTGGAATGTTAAATGCTGATCCAAAATGGTTCGATAACACTGTGAAGTTAAACCAAATTTCGTTTCAAGAAGCGATTGAATTGGCCTATTATGGTGCTACCGTTATACACCCAAAAACAATCAAACCACTTCAAAATAAATCAATTCCGCTTTATGTGAAATCGTTTGTAGATCCATCTTTAGACGGAACAATTATTTCACAATCTACGGAATTTGATACACTGGTACCTTCCTTTATTTTTAAAATGAACCAGGTCATGTTTGCAGTGACTCCGAAAGATTTCTCCTTTATTGTGGAAGAAAATTTGCGACAAATTTTCGATTGTATCTCTTCAAACGGTGTTCAAATCAATATGATGCAAAATTCGGCGATTAGCTTTGACTTTGTCGTTGATGCTAAACCGATTATTCTAGATCAACTCGCTGCTGAATTAGCGTTGAATTACGATGTAACTATTGTGAAAGAGCTAGAACTTGTTACAATTCGTCATTACGATCTACCGACTATTGAGCGTGTTACAGTGGATAAACATATTCTACTAACGCAAAAATCCGAACAAACTGCTCGGATTTTAATGCGCAATAAGGAATAACTCTTTATCGATACTCTTTTTGAAAATATCCCCTTTTGAGATTACCTCATCTTAGAAGGGGATTTCATTTTTAACTATTCTTCGTCTCCGATTAATAATTCAGTGACATTCGTTTTAGTCAATGATTCTTTGATTTTTGCTTCCAATTCTTCCATCAATTCAGGATTGTCTCCAATTAAATTTTTAACCGCATCTCTTCCTTGACCTAATTTAGTTTCTCCGTAAGAGAACCAAGAACCGCTCTTTTTAATGATGTTCAAATCTACACCTAAATCGATGATTTCTCCTACTTTGGAAATTCCTTCACCGTACATGATATCAAATTCTGCTCTTCTAAACGGTGGCGCTACTTTGTTTTTAACAACTTTCACTTTCACACGGTTTCCAATTACTTCTTCTCCGTCTTTTAATTGGGTTGCTTTACGAATGTCAATTCGAACTGATGCGTAAAACTTCAATGCGTTCCCTCCAGTAGTTGTTTCTGGATTTCCGAACATTACACCAATTTTATCACGTAACTGATTAATGAAAATACAACATGTTTTCGCTTTTGAAATCGAACCTGTTAATTTTCTTAACGCTTTTGACATCAAACGTGCCTGCAATCCCATTTGTGAGTCACCCATTTCACCTTCAATCTCTGCTTTCGGTGTCAATGCTGCTACGGAGTCGATTACAATTAAATCAATCGCTCCTGAACGAATCAAGTTGTCTGCAATTTCCAATGCTTGCTCTCCGTTATCTGGTTGAGAAACCAATAAATTTTGAACATCTACCCCTAATTTTTTAGCGTAAAATTGATCGAATGCGTGCTCTGCATCAATGAATGCTGCAATTCCTCCATTCTTCTGACATTCTGCAATCGCATGAATCGCCAATGTTGTTTTTCCTGAAGACTCCGGTCCGTAAATTTCGATGATTCTTCCTTTTGGAAAACCGTTTACTCCCAACGCTAAATCCAAGGTAATCGATCCTGTTGAGATGACTTCTACCTCTTCAATCGGCGCATCTCCCAATTTCATTACGCTTCCTTTTCCGTAGGTTTTATCTAACTTATCCATTGTAAGTTGCAACGCTTTTAATTTCTCTATGTTTACTTCTTTTGCCATGATTTCTCGTTGTTTAATTTTTTTATACTACAAAGGTACAGTGGTGAGTACGTAAAAATTTTACGTTCTACTTATTATTTTTATAAATTTCTAAAATTTCTTCTGCGTGCTCTTTCACTTTTGGTTTTTCAATGATTCCGATTATTTTGTTTTCGGTATTGATCACAAACGTAGTACGGTGAATGCCATCGTACACCTTGCCCATAAATTTCTTCGTCCCCCAAACTCCAAAAGCATCGATCATTTTTCGATCTGTGTCTGCTAACAAAGTGAACGGCAATTCGTGTTTTTCAATGAACTTGGTATGCATTGCTTCCGAATCCATACTTACTCCAAATACTTCAATTCCTTTTTCTGTAAGTTGTGTATAATTGTCTCTTATGTTACACGCCTGCGTGGTACAACCAGGTGTTAAATCTTTAGGATAAAAATAGATGACGTAATTTTTACCTTGTAATTGTGCCGAACTTACTATTGTTCCGTGTTGGTCTTTCACCTCAAATGTTGGGGCTACATCGTTTAGCTTTAAATGTGTCATTGCCGAAATTTTAAACATTATTGATTAATAACTAGTCAAAGTTAGTTTTATTTTTTATTTATCCAACAATTTTTTTGGTTTTTTTGTTTTGGGTGATGTAAAAAA
>CAMCQL010000174.1 GCA_945877005.1 Chryseobacterium gleum | reverse complement strand
GCTCTTTCCTATTTTCACAAGAAAAAATACAGTGAAGCAAATACTCTTTTTAAAACTATTTCTCAGGGTGAATTTAAAGATAAATCTATTTATTACCTTGGTATTATTGAATTGAAATTGAAGCATCCTTAGATCGTTGTTAAGTCATTAGTCACTAGGGAGAAGATGTTAAAAAATTCAGATTGTTAAGTCATTAGTTTTTAGGCACTAGTCACTAGGGAGAAGATGTTAAAAAATTCAGATTGTAAAGTTCATTCGTTTTTAGTCACTAGGGAGAAGATGCTAGAAAATTCAGATTGTTAAGTCATTAGTTTTTAGTCACTAGTCACTAGGGAGAAGATGTTAAAAAATTCAGACTGTAAAGTCATTCTTTTTAGGTACTCGTCACCTGAGATCACTAGAGAGTAGATGTTAAAAAATAGGATTGTAAAGTAATTAGTTTTTAGTCACTTGAGATGTTAGAGCAAAAGATTTATTTATTGTTCCAATTGGTCATTGTTAATCCTATTCCAATTGTTGTAAAACCTTTGATGAACTCAGTGGCAATTTGAATTCGATCTTGAATGGTTTCTTTTTCAAACGCATCCCATTCTCCTAATACGTAATCTACTTGTTGGCCTTGTTTAAAATCGCTTCCTACTCCAAAACGAAGTCGTGCGTATTCTGTTGTTTTTAATATTGCTTGAATGTCCTTGAGTCCATTGTGACCACCATCGCTCCCTTTACCTTTCATACGTAATTTTCCAAAAGGGAGAGCTAAATCATCGGTAATGACCATCAAATTTTCTAACGGAATTTTCTCGGTCTGTAACCAATAATTTACAGACTTCCCACTCAAATTCATAAAGGTATTCGGTTTCAAAAGAATGATCTGTCGCCCTTTGTGTTTTAAATTAGCGACCTCACCTAATTTTTTACTTTCAAATACTGCCCCACCCTCTTTAGCGAAAGCCTCCACCACTTTAAAACCGATATTGTGTCTTGTTTCTTCGTATTTAAAACCAGGATTTCCAAGTCCAACGATTAAATATTTCATTTTTAGATAATTTGTTTTTTAACGGCACTACGAAAAACACCACCTTAATTTTCGTCAACGATGGAACTTTTCGAAATCAACTATTTGGTTAACAATTGAAATCCTTTTCCGTGTACATTCATAATTTCGATGGAAGGATCTTCTTTTAATAACTTGCGTAATTTTGCAATGTAAACATCCATACTTCTTCCGTTAAAATAGTTATCGTCGCCCCAAATAGCTCTTAAGGTTGCTTGACGATCGATGACTTCATTTGAGTTTTTGGTCAATAAATCCAACAATTGATTTTCTTTGGTTGTTAGTTTAACCATCCCACCTGATAAATGCAACATTCTTACTTGAGGTTCGTACTCAATTTTTCCAATATTTCGTTTTTCATTGTTACTTTGAGTAATCCCTGCAGTACGTCGCGTAATTGCCTTCATTCGCGCTAACAATTCCTCCATCGTAAATGGCTTCGTCATGTAATCATCCGCACCCACCTCAAACCCTGAAAGCTTGTCTGCCTCCAAAGATTTTGCTGTCAAAAATAAAATTGGAACATGTTTGTTGATTTCGCGAATTTCTTTGGCTACCGAAAACCCATCCAATTCAGGCATCATCACATCAAAAATGCAAAAATCAAAATTGGAGACATTGAACTCCTGCAAAGCGATCTTGCCATTTCGAGTCAATTTTACATCAAACCCTTTTGAAACCAAAAAAGTGTGTAACAATAACCCTAAATTATCATCGTCTTCTGCTAATAATACTTTCAATTTTTTATCCATGCTATTTACTATTAAAATTATTTTGCAATGAATGGGATACGTATGCAAAATTCAGATCCTTTACCAATCTGACTATCCACCGAAATCTTCCACCCATTTAAATCAACAATCGCTTTGACATAACTTAATCCTAAGCCAAAACCTTTAACATTGTGTACATTTCCAGTAGGTACACGGTACAATTTATCAAAAATTTTGCCAATATGTTCTTTCGAAATTCCAATTCCCTGATCTTTAATCGCTAAAAGAATTTCTTTCTCTGTAACAGACAAGCTAACAGCAATTTTAGGCTCGCCATTACTGTATTTTATTGCATTGTCGAGCAAATTCGAAATCATATTTGACGTATGCATTTTATCTGCAGTAATCCAAACTGGAACATTTGGCAATACCTCTTCTAATTTCCCATTGACCACCTTCAATCTAAAGCGTGCATGGGCAGCTAGTTCCGATACCAATTCAGTTAAATTAATGTCTTCTTGCTTAAAAGGGACATCGCTTTTTTCAATCGTAGCACTTTGTAAAATTCTTTCAACCAATACCTCTAACCGAATGTTTTCTTGTTGGATCATCGTTACAAAGGGCTTAGATTTGTCCAATGCTTCCCCCATCATGTCTTTGTCTTGCATCGCCTGACACGCCAACGAAATTGTTGAAATGGGTGTTTTAAACTCATGCGTCATGTTGGAAATAAAATCATTTTTTAACTCGCTCAGCTTATTCTGCGTCAAAATGGTTTTAAATAAATACGTAAACGCTAAAAAGAATATTACCACTAGTAAAACACTAACCGCTAACATCTCACCCATTTCCTTGAATAAATAAGATTTTTTAGAAGGAAATTTTAAGCACAATACCAATGATTCGTCCAATACATTTGAAGGAAATAAAACCGCTTTAGCAGCAGAAGCTGTATCGAGCTTGGGATCGTATCTTGGAATCGGAGCATTGAAACGAATGGATTTTCCCTCTTCGTTTAAAACCGAAAATTTAAAATCATTCGGCAACTTATCCGCTCGTGTTTCAAAGCAAATGATAGAATCTAAAAATTCAACATTGATTCTTTTTTCAGGAGCATTATAACTATTGTCTCTGAACGCATGCACCAACATTTCGTTGATGATTTTAGATTTTTTAAAAATTTGCTGCATCACACGTTGATCGAGTTGTTGCGACACTCTCCCTTGTGCGTGGTTTGCCCCTAATTGATTTCCTGTATTGTCAAAAAATTGTTTTAATTGTCTGACATCCCTGGCCAAAACACTGTGTTCAGTTCTAAGACAAGTCATTGAATCGTATGCCTCTCCCTTAATTATCAAGTATTTTTGAGGTTTTCCTTGCTCCAAAATAGTGGTATCATGAATCATAATACACTCTTTTGCAGTCAATAAATTTTGAAATTCTTTTTTTAAAATATCCTTGTACTCCGGACTGATGTCTTTGGTTACCACCTGCAAGTACTTGTGTAATTCAGCGGCCTTTTCGTGTCGAATTGCGATTCTTTCTGTTAAGGTTTTAACCTTGGATATAAATTCATTTGATTTTCGATCGTACAATTGAGAGAGTTGAAAAAACTGAATGACCAATAATGAAATCATCGCTATCGCAGCAATTATCACTAAACTATCAATCCGGATTTTTTTCATTTAACTTTTATAGTTCAAAACTTCAATCATTCGAAGTTAAATTTTAAAAATAAGTATCAAACTTCATTAACTAAAATTAACACCTAATAAGACCGTTGCAAAAACCCTAACTCATCGTTGAATCAAAAATTTAACATCCTCATTTACATTGGTAATTCCGAGAAGCATCGGAACCGGTGTTAAATTTTTAATCCGCCTCCATCTATAACTTTTGCAACGGTCTTCTAATTTCTAATCAAATTCTAACTACAAAAAAAGGGTGTCACAAAAATGGACACCCTTCATAAAAATCAAAATTTAATTTATTCAATTACTAATGGTTTTATCGTATTTCCATCATTCGTTTGAATTTCTACTAAATACTTCCCTTTAGAAACATTCGTTAAATCTAATTGCATAAAATTAGCTGAAACAGGATAAGAGTATACTATTCTACCTGTCATGTCAACTAAATTAACTTTTGTAGCATTCATTAAATTTTCAATCGATATACGACCATTTGTTGGATTTGGATAAATCGATGCTTCCTCTGAAACTACAATTTTATTATCACTATTATCTACCAAACTAGCAGCAGCAGTAACATTGAATGCCATGTAACCTGCTTGTCTACATCCTGTAGCTGTATGTTCCGCAAAATAAACCACATTCGCTCCAGAACCTATTCTTAATCCTTTAATTGTAGCAGTTTTTGTATTTGTTGTAATTGGAGTTACGCTAACTATAGTATTTGTTGATGACCAAGTACCAACAGAAGTAATTGTTGTTTTTGCTGTAGCCGTTGTTACACCATTCACTTTTATACTTGAAACTGGAGCAGTAAGAGTA
>CAMCQL010000173.1 GCA_945877005.1 Chryseobacterium gleum | reverse complement strand
TACTAGGAAGTAGTTTTTTACCTTTTGATGTAAGCGTGTATTCAACAGTAGGAGGAACCGTAGCGAAAACTTCTCTCGTAATAATACCATTTGCTTCCATATTTTTCAATTCTTTTACCAACATTCGGGTATTGATTCCCTCAATACTTCGTTCCAATTCTTTGAAACGCATTTTACCTTTTGATAAGATATAGATAATCGGCATTGCCCATTTACCCCCAATTATGTCTAAGACTTGTTTTAATGAACAGTTATTTTCGGAGTAATTGTTATTTTCTTTCATTTTTGATTCGTTGATTTCATTAAATACTTTACAATAGGTTACTACTAAACATTCGTGTAACTACTTGCAAAAGTAAAGTATTGAAAGTAGGTTTACAAAATAAATCACCTAATTATTGAAGCAAGACATCGTTTTCTTTAGTTTAGTGAGCAGAACGTTTGAATTTAAACAACAAATTAATTATGAAATTATTAGAACCAATTGAATTAGCAACAATGAAGCTTAAAAACAGTATGGTGATGGCACCAATGACCCGTTCGAGAGCAAGTATTTTAGGTGTAGTTGGTGACGCTACTGCGATTTATTACCAGCAAAGAGCTACCGCTGGATTGATCATTACTGAAGCAATCAATATTTCTGAAGAAGCCATTGGTAGTCCTTTAACACCGGGATTGTATACTAAAGATCAGGTGGAAGCTTGGGGAAAAGTTACTCAAGCAGTTCATCAAGATGGAGGTAAAATTATAGCTCAATTGTGGCATACAGGAAGAGTTGGTCATTCTTTAGTGAAAAATGGGCAGCTCCCAGTTGCGCCTTCTGCAATAGCAATTGACGGTCAACAACATTTTACCATGGAAGGACCAAAACCGTATGAATCACCAAGAGAAATATCAGTTGTGGAAATTGAGCGTATTATTCAGGAATACAAACAAGCTGCTTTGAATGCAATTGAAGCAGGATTTGATGGGGTGGAGTTACACGCTGCTTTTGGGTATTTACCCAATCAATTTTTAGCTGATAGCTCAAATCAACGTTCGGATAGTTATGGGGGGAATCATGAAAACAGAAATCGATTTGTTCTTGAAGTCATTAGTGCATTAGTTTCAACTGTTGGACCAAATAAAGTTGGAATAAGATTGTCACCAACAAGTACCTATAATTCAATTGTTCATTCAGATCCTTTGACTCAATTCACATTATTAATCAAAGAATTAAACAAACTCTCTTTGGTCTACATTCATCTGATGAAAGTGCCATTTGACAGTGAACAGTATAAAAATTATCCAAAGAATGTCATTGAAGCTTTAGGAAGTATTTCTACTCATCCCATTATTGCAAATTGTGGTTATACCAAAGAAACAGGGGAGCAAGAGTTAGCATTAGGTGTTGCGAAACTTATTGCTTACGGGACCTTATTTATTGCGAATCCTGATTTACCAAAACGTTTCGAATTAAATGCTCCATTCAATGAATTGGATGCTGCGTCAATGTATGGAGGAACTGAGAAGGGGTATGTAGATTATCCTTTTTTAGCCGAATAAATACAATGAAAATCAAATAAGTGAATAATAGTTATAGTTTTGAATATCAATAAATAATACAAAAAAAATGAATAGAATTGAAGTTATTTTAACGATTGATCTTGAGAATCTTCCAAGTAATTTTCAAGAGATCCTAAAAGAAGAACAAGCAATCGTTGCACAATGGAAAGAGGAAGGGATATTGGAACATTTGTACCTAAGAAATGAAAAAAATGGAGCGGTATTAGTTTTTAAAAATGTGGATGAAAACCAAGTAAAGGAGTTAATGATTAAGCTTCCATTTTATAAGATTAAGAAAAGTATCGAGTATTACCAGTTAATGCAACAGTTTTAAAGAGGTATAAGTTCAAGAAACAAATACAGCTTTTACTTTATTTTTTGAGTATTAGCTGTATTTTTAACGATTAATCCTTCTTTAATTCATCAAATTGAGATTTCATTGTAGGGTTGTTTTTTGTGAGTTTCTTGATGGATAGTTCTTCTGCTTTGTTGTTTGCGAGTCTTAATTGGTTTTCAGATCCTAACAAGGCTTCTTTTGTTTTTTGGAGTTGATTGATTGATTTATCAATGCTTTCGATTGCTTCAGTGAACTTTCTACTAGCGATATCGTAATTTCTTGAAAAAGAAGTTTTGAATTCATTAATACTAGCCTCAAAATTAGTGATATCAATATTTTGTTTTCGTTCTTGAACTAACTGTTGTTTGTAAGTGAGAGATTGAAATGCAGCATTTCGTAACAATGTAATTATCGGTATGAAAAATTGTGGTCGGATAACATACATTTTTTCAAATCGATAAGATACGTCTACAATTCCATTATTGTATAATTCGTTTTCGGATTCTAGTGTTGAAACTAATATAGCGTATTCACATTTTTTTTGAGTACGGTCTTTGTCTAATTCTTTGAAGAAATCCTCATTTCTTTTTTTACTTAATGTTTCTTCTGCTTCATTTTTCATTTCAAACATGATAGAAATAATTTCATTTCCATCTTCATCTGATTCACGGTAGATATAATCTCCTTTGCTACCGTTTTTCGCATCATTGTCTTTTTCAAAGTAAACATTTTTGTTAAAAGCAGTAGCCCTAAGTTTGTTGAATTCAATCTCACAATGCTGTTCAAGTGTTTCTCCGACCATCTTAGTTGAAAGTCGTTGTTTAAAATCTTTTAAACGGTTAATTTCTTCGTCTTTCAATTTGATCGTTTCGTCTTTCGTAATCAAAGAGTTTCTAAATTGCTCTTCCAACGACTTTTTCAATAATTCTTGTTCGGTTTCTTTTAACTTTAAATCATTTAACAGCGAGTCTCGTTCTTTTTCGATTTTTAGTACGGCAGTTGTTACGGAGATTTGTTGTTCAAGGTTTGCTTTATCAATTTTTGATTTTAATTCGGCAATATTTGCTTCTTTAAGTTGTAATTTCTCAGCGAGTTCAAGCTCTTTAACAGCTAATTTTTCAAGGAGTAAAGTATTGCTTTCCGATTTTAACAGTGCTATTTGATTTTCTTTGGTGTTTAAATCTGATTGAAATTTATTTTTCAAATTCGCCTCAGCTAATTTTAGTTCATTTTCTTTTTCCTTATCCGCTAGTTTTAGACGAGATTGAATTTCGTCTTCGAATTGTTGATCTCGAACTTGTTTTAAGATGGATGCAAAACCCGCTTCGTCTACTTTGAAAGCTACTTTACAATTGGGGCATATTACTTCGTTTTTCATTGTAGGTAAATTAAGTTTGAATAATTGAAACAAATGATTGTAAGCTCAGTATAAATCAGTAAACACGTGTTGAACTGATTTTTTTATAATTTCTTTTCTGTAAAATTAATGATTTTATTCCTTTGTTAATGTAAAATGAAGGCACCATTTTTATGGCAGATTCTCAAATCAAAATTAACTTTTTTGTATCAATAAGATTGTTCGAAGATTAAAAAGTTGCTTGAAGTTTTTTGTAACTTTATAGAATTATTATTTTATGTTCGTTATTAATGTCTTTGGTTTAGGTGTAATCTATTATGTGTTGGAGTTACCAACCGATGTCGCTGCACGTTTTGAAGAAATAGCGAAAATTTCTAAAGTCGATTTTTCTGATGTGTTTTTTGATTTTGAATTAATCGAACAATGCGGATTTTCTAATTTTACTGAATTACCCAGGCAACAAGCTGGAATGGGATGTGTAATAGAGGAGAGTAATACTTTAGAAATTCGAAATAAGCGAAAAAAAATAAATCAATTTTCCTTGTCCGATTTATGGAGTCAGGATTATTTATTCCCGATATATCAAACAATAATTAAAGAATGGAAAGTTTCGAAAAAGGAAGGCTGTGAGTATTTCTTTTTATATCAAGTAGTAAAAGGTCGAGTTGTGAAATATCCAATGGAGGTATTTAATGGAATGGATGATTTGATGTTTGAAATTCAGTCATTTGATTTTCATCTTAAATCTTTCCAATTACTGACTGGATTGCAGCAAAATGGTGTTTCATTGGATTCTGAAAACGATGATTCTTTAGTCGTTGAACAACATGTTTTGAGAATTTAATTTTAAGCGTTTTTTGAATTGGGATAGGGGGTATTCTTCAAAAAAAAGCGAGAACATTTGTTCTCGCTTTCTAGTGACCTCGTTAGGATTCAAACCTAAAACCTCTACAGCCGTAATGTAGTGCTCTATTCAGTTGAGCTACGAAGCCATATTTAAATGCAAATTTAATGTATTTATTTGAATTTGAAAGTGAAATTTAATGTTTTTTTAATGTTTTGTT
>CAMCQL010000172.1 GCA_945877005.1 Chryseobacterium gleum | reverse complement strand
GATATATTTGAGTATACAACTCAACACATGACAAGATTTAATTCCATTTCAATCTCTGGTTATCACATGCACGAAGCTGGTGCTACCGCTGCGCAAGAATTGGCATACACGCTTGCAAATGGATTAGAATACGTAAGAGCAGGACTTAAAGTTGGACTTTCCATCGATGATTTTGCGCCACGACTCAGTTTTTTCTGGGGAATTGGAATGGATCATTTGACAGAAATCGCGAAAATGAGAGCAGCACGTCTCATCTGGGCAAAATTGATCAAACAATTTAACCCACAGAAAGAAAAATCGATGGCATTGAGAACCCATTCACAAACATCGGGATGGAGTTTAACAGAACAAGATCCTTACAACAACATTGCGAGAACAACACTAGAAGCACTTTCAGCTGTACTTGGAGGAACGCAATCGTTACATACCAATTCGCTCGACGAAGCAATTGCGCTCCCAACAGAATTTTCAGCTCGAATTGCAAGAAATACACAATTGTACCTTCAAGAGGAAATTGGAATTACCCCATTCATTGATCCTTGTGCAGGTAGTAAAATCATAGAAGAAAAAACAGCCGCATTAATTGAAGAAACGTTTGAATTAATTGAAGAAGTAGAACGACTGGGAGGAATGACAAAAGCGATTGAAGCGGGCATCCCTAAAATGAGAATCGAGGAAGCTGCTGCCAATAAACAATCAAATATTGACTCTGAGCGAGAAATAATCATTGGTGTTAATCGTTATCAATTGAGTGAAGAGGCACCTATTGATACCTTAGAAATAGACAACGATAGTGTGAAAAAACTACAAATTGACCGTCTAACTATTTTAAAATCTACACGTGATGAAGCAAAGGTACAGGAAAGCTTAATCCACTTAACGTATGTTGCGAGAACATCAAAAGGCAATCTATTACACGCAGCAATTGAATGCGCCAAAAATAGAGCTACATTGGGTGAAATTTCAGCTGCGATGGAAGAAGTTTTCGGAAGATACACTGCCAAAACACATGCAATAAAAGGAATTTACGAACAAGGAATGAAAAACGACGAAGGTTTTGAAACGGCCAAAAAATTAGCCGATGAATTTGCAGAATCAGAAGGAAGAAGACCGCGTATTATGATTGCAAAAATGGGTCAAGATGGACACGATCGCGGTGCGAAAATAATAGCAACTGCTTTTGCGGATATTGGCTTTGATGTGGACATAGGTCCATTATTTCAGACGCCTTATGAAGTGGCAAAACAAGCCATTGAAAACGATGTGCATGTATTAGGTGTAAGCTCATTGGCTGCAGGACACAAAACTTTAATTCCTGAGGTTATCAACGAATTAAAAAAATTCAATCGTCAAGACATCATGGTGATTGCTGGTGGAGTCATTCCTGCAAAAGACTATGATTTCTTATACGAACATGGAGTCTTTGGGGTTTTTGGCCCAGGAACAAAAATTTCTAAAGCAGCAATAGAGATCTTACAATTATTAATTAAAAGTAATCAATAGTAGTATAAATTAGTATTTTCAAAAAAATAAATCAATGAAAACAATCGTTTTAATCAATAGCTTTTTCTTTCTAGGTTTCATGCTAAATGCACAACCGCCTGAATACCATGATTTAATGATCCTATATTCAGAAGGGAACTATAAAAAATTGGTCAAGCAGTCTGAAAAATACACGTTAAAAGAAGCCACAAAAGACGATGCTATGGCCTATTATTGGTTAGGAAAAAGCTTGTACAAACTCTCCTTTCAAAATATCAAAGACGAAGAATTCGAAAATGCTTACAAAGACGGTATTACCTACCTAGGAAAATGTAAGAAAAAAGATAAAACTGGAGAAGTTTTTGAAAAAGAAATCGATTTTTTCCATGAAGTAAAATCATCGATTATGGAACAAATCATGAATGAAATTACATTGAAACAATACAAAAAAGCAACGGAATGGTGTAAACGTATTTACCTTATTTTTCCTGATGATGTCGCAACTAAATACATGGATGCAGCGTGTAAATACCAATTAAACGATCAAACTGGGGCTGCGATTTTATGGAACGAGTGTCAAAAACCATTGGAAAAAATGCAGTCAATTGACCAACTAAATGATACCGAAAAGGATTTCTTTTGTTACGCTATCACAAAAAATCTTGCTTTCATGAAAGAGTTTAAACAACTAAATATGGCGAAATCAGTTGGTCAAAAAGCAAACATGTGGTTCAGCGAAAATTCAGAATTTAAACAAGCATATGAGAATGTGAAATAATCACTTATGATTTTTAGTAATTTACTTTCCAAACCTCAATATATTCATTCACATTTCTTGGATTAATTTTCTTAACAATGCTATCAATTAAACTTGGTTTACATTTTTTAACCAAGGAAATTTTACCATATTTCTTCCTATAAAATGCAATACGATGTGATAATTTACCTTCACCAAAAAAGAAGATGTAATTGCATTTTTTAGGTAAAACCTCATCCAACACAGTTTTTTCAATAAAACTACAATGCCACGTATTAGAGTAAAATTTAGGCATCATGGATGTACCAGCATTGCCTGAACCTTCTAAAAGTATCGTCGCATTTTGAGGAGCTCTACTGTACAGAGAGTACATGGCATCTACTCTTGAAATTTTTGAGGATGTCATTACAAATAAAAGTAGCAATGGTAAATTTAAGATCCAAAAAAATCGATACGAAAACTTCCACAATCGATCCCATAGTTGAAACGAACGCAACGACTGAAACCCAATGACTCCGATTATAATAAAAAAAGGCAGAACGGAAAGTATAAATCGCTCTTGACGATTCGGATACAAAGTATGGAATAACAGAAAGAGAACTGTAGGAATGAAAACGATTGAATACTTTTTAAACGATTTAAAAAAACCAATTCCTATTAGCAAACCAAAAGGAAATAATAAAACACCAAACAACACATAGAAGTACATAAAATAGTTGGTATTAGGCAAATATTTTGTCCCTTCTTTCATATTATACGTGACATACCCCCAAAACTCAGCAAACGGGTATCCCCAAATAAAGAAATCAACAATTCCTTGTGTGATTGAAAAAGTAAAAACATTCCCTAACACAAAGAAAATCAACGGCCTCCACTGCTTTGTGAAAAAATAAAAGAGTGTCACTCCGACGGTAAAAATTGCGATTTGATAGCGAAATGAAATAGAAAGACCTACCAAAGCTCCACCCAAAAAGAAATATTTCTTTGTATCATGATTAAGTAACAACCAAATTCCCCACATCAAAAACGGTGCACTGACCATTTCAACCAAATTTCGAACAGACATAAAGGGCATCAACCAAAGTAATGCCAATATCCACCCAACAGTAATGGCTTCTTTACGTGATGCTAATTTATCAGTAATTCGAATTCCAAAATAGACAACACACATGGAAAGCAATGCATGAATTAAACGGTTAAGAATCATTGCAATTTTTGGATCAATGATTCCAATAAATTTTAACACTACAAAAAACAAATAATTCAACCCTACGTAAGTAAAACTATGCCCTTCCGGTTTCCCCCTATTGTCCGGGGACCATGGCAACCAGCCATTGTAATCGTAATGATTCGCCCAAGAAGCAGAGGCCTCAATCGTCAAAAAATGATCGTCATGCATGCCGTATCCCTCAGAAAAAACAGCTGTGATTAAACGAAAAAACAATCCCCAAAAAAGGATTGTTTTAAACGATGTGAAGTTGAACAATAAATTTCTCATTGTTTGATATCTAAAATTTCTATGTCAAAAACTAAATCTGCATACGGAGGAATCGAACCTGGTCTGCCTTTTGGACCATAAGCGTCGTAATAAGGAATAATTACTTTCGTAACTCCTCCTTTTGACAACATTGCGATGCCCTCCTCAAAGCCTGCGATCATGGATTGTTCCTTGTATTTAAAATCTAATGGTTGACCACGATCTAGAGAGGAATCAAATTTAGTGCCATCTAAAAATGTGCCAGTATAATGCAACGAAACGGTATTTCCAGGTAAGACTTTACTGCCATCTCCTGGATTACTAATTACAAATATCAATCCGGATGTAGATTGTTGTGCCAAAGGATAGTTATTCTTTATCTCGTTGAATAAATAGGTTGAATATTCCTCTTTAGACATTGCTGCAATCTTGGCATATCTTTGTTGTTCGCGTTCTTCGACTTGTTTCCAAGGGATAAACTTTGCGTTAAAAGCTTCTATCGGTTGATAGTTTTTATATTTATCTCCTTGTCGAATAATTTGTACTTTTTTGATAACGATATCTTCTACAGGTTTGTCGTTCTGACCTTTCGCTACATTTGCAATCGCATCAA
>CAMCQL010000171.1 GCA_945877005.1 Chryseobacterium gleum | reverse complement strand
CTATATACTAACACTAATAAAAACCCAAGTAGTAGGTAGTGCACAAAAAAACCTGTAAATCAGAAACTTACAGGTTTAACATCATTAAAATAGTGGTCCCACTTGGAATCGAACCAAGCACCTACTGATTATGAGTCAGTTGCTCTAACCGAATGAGCTATAGGACCGTTTCCCGTTTTTTACTCTAACCATACCGATAGCTATCGGGAGCGCTATCGAAACTAAATTCTTTTCAGAATTATTTGGGTGTGCAAATATAATAACAAATAAGAAAAATCAAAAAAATTACTAATTCTTTTTTCCTTCAATAATTAAAACAATCTCTCCCTTAGGTGGATGGCTCTCATAATATTCGCGAACTTGGGTAGCTGTCCCTCTTTTAAACTCTTCGTATATCTTAGATATTTCTCGGACAACACACACATTTCTTTCGGGTTCAAAAAACTCTTCTATCTGAGCGAGACACTTTACAATTCTGTGCGGAGATTCATACAACACAATGGTGCGTTCTTCTTTGGATAACTCAATTAATTTAGTTTGACGGCCTTTCTTATGCGGGAGAAAGCCTTCAAAACAAAAACGATCGCAGGGAAAACCACTTCCTACTAACGCAGGAATTAATGCAGTTGGTCCAGGTAAACAAGTAACAGTAATCTCGTCTTGAATACACGCACGAATCAATAAAAAACCAGGATCTGATATTCCAGGTGTTCCAGCATCGGAAACTAGTACTACAGATTCTTCCGTTTTAATTCGGTCTATTACTTGCTGTACAACTTTATGTTCATTGTGAGCATGAAAGGGATACACCGGTTTTTGAATTCCAAGGTGTGACAATAACTTCTTGGTTACACGTGTATCTTCGGCATAAATCAACGAAGATTCTTTCAATATTCGTATGGCCCTTAAAGTGATGTCCTCCAAATTTCCTACAGGTGTTGGCACTACATAAAGTATCGGCATAATTATAGTCAATTAAAAAGGCCACCAAAAATGATAGCCTTTGTATAAATAATTTCAAAACAAAAATACGCAATTAACGCAATTGCAAAACATTCAGAACAGCATTAAGCAATGTTCGTGAATACTTGTTGCACATCGTCATCCTCTTCAATTTTGTCTAGTAATTTTTCAACATCCACCATTTGTTCTTCGGTCAATTCAATTGGAGATGTAGGAATGCGTTGTAACGTTGCTTTCAGCACTTCTAATTGTAAGTCATCGATACCTTTCGATAAGGTTCCAAATGAAGTATAATCACCATAAACAACTATTTTATCCTCTTCAACTTCGATAGAATCACAACCAGCATCAATTAATTCAAGTTCAATTTCTTCAGCGTCTACACCTTCTTTCTTAGCGATTTCAAAAACAGATTTACGATCAAACATGAATTCCAATTGACCATTTGGAACAACAATACCATTTGATTTATTGAAATAAGACTTCACATTTGCAACAGTTCGTGTGGAATTATCTGTTGCGCATTCAATGAAAATCAACACCCCATGAGGTCCTTTCCCCTCATAATTGATTTCGTTAAAACTCGCCAAATCTTTTTGACTTGCACGTTTGATTGCTGCTTCAATATTGTCTTTTGGCATGTTTTGTGCCTTTGCATTCTGAACAGCAGTTCTTAACTTCGCGTTCATTGCAGGATCATCTCCACCTTCTTTTGCTGCCATAGTAATGGCTTTTCCTAATTTAGGAAACAAACGAGACATTTTATCCCATCTCTTTTCTTTCGCTGCTCTTCGGTATTCAAAAGCTCTTCCCATTGAAATCTAATTTTTATTCGTAAGCAAAAATAATTTAATTATCGAATTTGAGGTTGTTCCTGTTAGTAAAATTAATCTCTAATCAACTGAATAAACCCTTCTCCTTTTTGTTTTTGTCCTGCTTCATCCTCCACTTCAAAAATGTAAAAATACACTCCTTCACCGGCATCGTACCCGTTGATTTTTCCATCCCAATAAGGCATAGTTTCTGTCAACTCGTGAATGATATTCCCCCATCTGTTAAATATTTGAAGTCGCAGTGTTTTCGCATTGTTCACTGTAATTGAGAACACGTCGTTTTTACCATCATTATTCGGAGAGAAAATATTCGGCACCTTTATAATCGATAATGTATCCAATTTTTTAACAATAACGACCAATTCTTTTACGTTGACACATCCTCCATTGAACGCTTTTAACGTTACTAAGTAATCTCCATATTTACTAAATGTAGCTGTTTGAGGTGCCTTTTTATCCGTGGTAATTATTTCGCTATTTCTGAAATCCCATTCGTATTTCACCGCATTTTTACTGTCATTCGTAAAGTTGACTGTCAACGGGGCAAAACCTGTTAATTTATCCGCAGACATTTCAGCAGTTGGTGGAGTTAAAACAGATACATTTACCGAATCCGAATTTTTACAACCAAACTCATCTGTCCCTTCTACTATATAAGTCGTTACACCAATCTGAGGCATAAACGCTACATTGTTTTGAATTCCGTCAGACCAAGTATAAGATTTAGCACCATAACCTTTCAATTTCACCAACGATGGATCGCCACAAATAGTTGTGTCAATTCCATATACGGTTGGCTTATTTCGAACCACAATTGGAACCACTAGCATAAAATCACAGCCTCTTCCATCATTTGCGGTTACTTTGTAGTTCGTCGTTTTTGTTGGTTTCGCATAATTTGTATCACATTGGAAACAAGACAACGTGTTATCAGGTGACCAGTAGTAGGTATATCTTGGAGATACACCTTGAGGAGTTACTCCTATCAATTTGACAGAATCACCCGAACAAATTGCATTGTCAGCACCTAATACTTTTGGTGTTGGTTTTGGTCGTACATTGATTCTAAATTTCATTTGTTCACCCAAACAAGCGCCTGTAGTTGGAGTTACTATAATCGTAGCTGAATTAGGTGCGTTTTTACCAATAAACGATGGAATCGAATTTTTTCCTAAAGCCGGTAAACCTATCGTTATATTGTCATTGACCCAATTAAACTCTGTGCCATTGCTACCCGAAAAAACAATTGAATCTGAATTTTTACCTTCACAAACAGGTAAATCAGTAACTTGCTTCACAAAGGCACCTGGAACAACTACAATAGTATCTTTTGACTTAACCGCTTCATTTTTACAAGTGGAAGTACTTGCGTCTTGAACTTTAATCACTTCGTAGATCAACGTGTCTACTTTTGAAGTTGTGATTGGTAACGAAATTTTATCATTCCCAATCGTTGATTTTACGACTTGTGATTGACCACCATTGATTCTAAAAGTAAATTCATACGGAGCATTACCATTGGATCCGCCGAATTGAACTTCAGCTGAACTTCCCAAACATACACTTTTTGGAGCAATGGAAACAGTTGCATTTGGAGCAGACTTCACATTCACAACAACAGTTGGTACTTGTCGCAATGATTGAGTACAACCTAATAAACCATTGTCTCTAACTTCAATCAGTGAGAATGTTTTCAATCCTTTCAAATTTGTGGGGACTTTAATTTTCACAAAATTCTCCCCTGCTTTTGTGGTTAATTGTGGTTGTGGAACTGCATCAATTGCATATGTAAATGTAAATGGACTCGTACCATTTAATCCTGTGATGGTTACCTCAGGTTCAGCAGAATTCACACACACTACTGTCGAACCAGTAATCGTTGCAGATGGTAGTGGTTTCACAACCAATGTAGTACTTGAAGTTAGATTTACGTTACAATTAAACGAACTTGATTCTTGAACTTGTTCAATTCTATAGTTATATGAACCACTCTTTAGTTTTGGAACAATCAATACTACACTGTCTGTTCCAAAATCGGTAGAAATTGTTTGTTGTAAACCGTCATTAATTTTATATGTAAATACATATGGAGGTAAGCCATTCATGCCTTTCAATACAATTTTAGCATTTAAATCACCCTCACAAATGGTATCACCGCCAGTAATCATCGCTTTTAATTGAGGTCGAATAATCACTTTTGCAGAATCTACTTTCGAACATTGACCCGAAGTAGTGTAAGTGACAAAATACTCCCCTGATTTTGAAGAAGATGGAAATAATTGACCTGTTGCAGCATTGATGGCTAAATTTTTAGAACTCACCGCAAAAAATCCTCCTTTGGTTCCAGTAACTGTAGGCGAAGGAACTATGCTCTCCGTTCCACAATATTCTGATTGATAGCCTGTAAAAGATGCATTGTCTTGTTTATTCACCGTTAATTTAAATGTAGTTGGTGTTCCTTTACATTGCTCTCCTGTTTCCTGAATCGTAAATTTAGGAGTCACTGAAATAAATCCAACTTCTACAGCCACACTTGAGCTTATTAATCCTTTAAAAGTTGAGATTGAATCTGCTCCACTATTTAACAAT
>CAMCQL010000170.1 GCA_945877005.1 Chryseobacterium gleum | reverse complement strand
GCTCTTGCTTGCGCACAACGTTTCACGCGATGAAATCCGTTTTGCGTATCTGTTAAAAATGGAATAAACAATAAATTCATTCCTTCTTCTGATAATAAGCGACTTAATTCTGGAAACTCTGAATCGTAACAAATCAAAATTCCAATTTTTCCACAATCGGTATCGAACGTTTGCAATGAATTGCCGCCTACCATTCCCCAAGCATTGGATTCGCTTGGAGTGATGTGTATTTTTCTAAATTCTTCAATGGTACCATCGCGACGACACAAATACCCAACATTGTACAATCGATTGTCTTCAATGAAGGGCATACTTCCTGTAATGATGTTAATGTTGTAGGAAATCGCAAATTCTTTGAACTTTAACTTAATGGCTTCGGTATGCTCTGCTAATTTTCGAATCGCTTCTGATTCTGCTAATTTATTGTGTTTTGCCATTAATGGCGCATTGAAAAATTCAGGAAACAAACAAAAATCGCAACTGTAATCAGAAACCGCATCCACGAAGTATTCCATTTGCTCAAAAAGAATTTCTAAACCACTCATCGGTCGCATTTGCCATTGAATCAATCCCAAACGAACATCTGTTTTGGTATTGAGCAATAACTTTTCTTTGCTTGAATAATAGATGTTATTCCAAGCAAGCAGCGTAGCAAATTCTTTTGAGTTCTTGTCATTCGCTAAATAACCTGTCATGAGTTTTAAGACGTGAAAATCATTGCTTAATTGAAAGGTTAAAACAGGATCGTAAATTTCTTTCAATTTAACTTTATCGATGTATTCCCGTGGTGTCAAATCTTTAGAATAGTTGATGTAATTGGGAATTCGTCCGCCAAAGACAATTCCTTTTAAATTCAACTTCTCGCACAATTCCTTGCGCATGTCGTACAAACGTCTTCCTAAACGTAAACCTCTGTATTCAGGAGAAATAAACACATCTATTCCATACAATGTATTGCCATGAGCAGAGTGAGTATTAAATGTATAATTATTCGTGATTTCTAAATAAGTATGATCGCTTTCTGCCAATTCGTCTGGAACAACAATCGACAATGCACAACCAACAACAATACCATCAGCTACGGCAACAAATTGTCCATCAGGAAATTTTTTCAACAATAATTGTATGTGTTTTTCTTTCCAATAGGCATTCTCCATATCGGCATAAGCTGCCATCATGGATTCTTTTAACAGTGGATAATCTTCAATTTTTAATAAACGTATTTCTAACTTATTGATGGATCTTTGCATGTATATAAAATTAATTTAGTGGGTTGTTAAGCCCGTTTGAAGTAAAAATTCTTCGAGTATGCGTTCTTTCGTGTAAATTTTGGATCTGTGCAATGCATCCTGTTTCATCTGAATTTGTAGTGTTTCACTGCATTCAAGATAGTCAATGAGATAGCGCGTTAAATCGTTGATTCCATTCGCTAAGTAACCACTTACCCCTTGCTCAATGATTTCTTTGGGTCCTTTTGATTTGTAGGAAACAACAGGCAAACTACAACTTAATGCTTCCAATACTACGCAACTGAACGTGTCAAATTTAGAGGGCAATAACAGGACATCAGCACTCGAATAGAGTTGGGCCAACGTTGGTTTGTCCTGCCAACCAAGTAACAAAGCATTGGGTAGATGTTTCAAAATATAAGTACTTGCAGGTCCTTCTCCAACAAAAACAAAACGATGTTTCATCGATTTAGGAATTTCCTTTGCTAAGGCAGCGATGTCTTTGATGCCTTTTTCAAAACTCAATCTTCCGACAAACAAAATAATTTTGGTGTCTGAATCAACAGAAAACAGCCTTTCTTTTTCAGGAAGTTGAGGAGAAAATAGCGCATCCACCCAATGTGCAGTCAAATGAATCTTATTTTCTGCTATCTCCATGTCTTTTCCGCTCAACCATTTTTTATGATCGGTATTCAACACAAATAATTCGTCAAAACTTTTGTAATACGCACGTGACAATCGACGTACACGATTGATAGAGTGAATATCAAAATTCATTACTTTTTTCACATACATGATCCAATCAGTATGCAAATAGAAAAAAGTTTTCACAGTAAATGTGTGCTTTAAATAGAGACCCAACAATCCCATCGTTCCTTCTGTAGAACACATGATGCGGTCGTATTCATTTGCTTGAAATAATTGTTGGACATGATTGATATCTGGAATACGAATCGGATGCGCTTCAAAATTCGGAAGTGTATAACTGGCTTGCGGCTTAACCACAATCAAATGATCATCCGGCTGGATGGTATCACTACACACTAAGAAATCAATAGGTAAATTTCTACGTTTCACTTCTTGATGCATGGCTTGAAGCACGGTTGAAACTCCGTTTTTATCATCAAATGTATCTGTCAACCAAAGCATGCGTTTCGGATGTTTGAATTTTCCAATACGCTCTGAAAACTCATTCAACAAAGGGCGCGTGTTATAAAGGACTTTGGTACTTGTAAACTGTGCTCCTAATAAAATGGTCGAACTTAAAAATGGAGTCGCAAGATTGGAAGTTAACGCTGCAACGGGACTTTTCTTCGGAGCGTCTTTCAATTCATAGACGGAGGAAAATAAAGAACGAAGATCACTCGGAACATCTATTTTTTGAAGTAATTCTTCCCACTGAACGGAAGAACTAGCTCCATTCTTCAAGAAAGATTTTAAATTTTTCCCAAACCGTTTGTAAAACAATTGATTCAAATCAGAAATCATGGTATTGATAGCACCATACATTGTTTCAATCATTTCTACAGGCGGCAATTCATGTGCTTTGGCAATTTTCACTGTTTCATCAAAAAGCACCCGATAATCCTTTGGAAAGAAATAACGTTTAGATTTCGATGGAACTTTCCCCGTCAAACATTTATGAAAATGCTCCACAAAACGCATTGTCTTTTTATTTTGAGCCAATTCCGCAAACAAATTCGACACGATAAATGCCTCTACTTTTTGTTGAACTGTTCCTTTGTGCAATAAGATGCGCATCATCCCAGGATCTTTTCGATACAAGGCCACTTGACACACGTAATCCAAAAAAGCGATGGTCAAACGTTCAGAATTTTGTTGATTTCCATAATGAACCATGGCTCCATTTCGAATGGCTTCCAATGCCAATTCAGAAAGTGGAGTTGTTTTTTGTCGTTCTTTTAATTGAGGAACATGCAATAATGTCCCAGTTTGTCCTGAAAAAATCCCCATATGGCTATCAGAACCACCTGAACACGATTTTTTATACGGATCTGAACAATACAGCGAAAGATCTAAATTGAAATGTGCAGCATCTGCATCAATCTGAGTTGGGGTTAATTGCTCCAACCATTCTTTGACCAACATATTTTGCCAGGTATCTCGTTGACCATTCAATACTTCAAAGCGCTCGAACAATAGGACCAACTTTCGGAAAAACTCCGATGTAGGTACCCCTTTGACATTGTAATGATACAAAGGATGCGCCCATATTGTAGGCAAATTATTCAATTTACAATATTGTAAAAACTGATACAGATTTTTTCGAAGTTTATTCAATACTTTTTCTTGCTCGGCTGTAAACCCATAGGTCAAGACGTGAATCCCAATATTAAAATCGGGCACCGTACAACTGAACTCTGCTCCCACCAATACCTCCTCGCCCTTTTCGATGCACTCAAAACAAGAACGTGCATTGTTGTGATTGGTAATGGTAATAACATCGACCTTGTTTTTCCGCAAAGTTTTTATCAAATCTTTGGTAGGCAACCATGTTTCTGGAACGTTTAATATTCTCCCTATCAACTCGTCCGGAACCGTACTATTGTAATCATGACAATGCAGATCGATGCGAAGCAACTCCTCTTCAGGATACTTTTTACTGGATTCCTCTAAAAAAAGTAGGAGTGCTTGTTTTAATTCCTCTTGAAACTTTGGTGGAACGTCTTCTGTTTTCATTCAGTTTTTTACAAAGGTCTCTATTCTAGAATAGAGCGATGTTTCCCATAGTTCAAGAGGGTGTTAATTTTTATATAAAATATTTAAATTGAGGTAACAGTGTGGTAATTTAAAAATGTAAAATCACAGGTTATTTAGTCACTAACCTCATTGCTTTACCAATTGGAAAAATGTTTTGATGGGAAATGAAGTTCCAGAAAAAATGGGACGAACCAATGAAAAATCGGGACTGAAAGCAAAGATGAGGCTGAAAATTTATTCAATGGTCTTTCTGAAGGTGGAACAATTGAAGTTCGCCCTTGGAATCCTACTTTGGGATGTTCAGAGACAAAGACGGTATTGAGTGAGTAATAGACTACAATCTAAAATACAAAGGGAAGATTTAATTAATTTTGGTTCAATCACCAAGAATTCTAGTAGCATAAATATTCAAACTATTCTTATTTTGTTTAAGAATTATTCCATAACCCATCTTCGAATTATTACTACTAGTTTTTTTATCTAAGTCTA
>CAMCQL010000169.1 GCA_945877005.1 Chryseobacterium gleum | reverse complement strand
GCTAAGAGTATCAATATAGAGTAAGTGAATTTCATGTTTTTTGTTTTAAAGATTGATTAAATGTGTTTTATATTGAAAAATTAAGCAATATCAATTTTTCGCTTCAAAATTAATAAAGTTCATCACATAATTGATTTTCTATTTTGATTGTAAAATTCATTTGTAATAGGATTATTATTGAACTTCGTAAAGAGTTGTAACGATTACTCCTTTATAGGCTTTGTAACATGTTCGTAACAATTCTTTTTTGAATGCCTTAAAATTAAATGGGTAAGCTTCAATGTCGATGCCACTATTTTTTTTTAGTCGGATACCCTGGCCACGTAGTATGTCTATATTTGGTGTGAATTCACCATCTGGTAGATGGTCTGTTAGGATAATGTATTTAAATTGATGAAGTTTTTTCACGATTGATTCAATTTCAGCATTGCATAAATGTTGAAGCACTTGTCGAATGATCACGCATTCAGTTTTTGGTAGTGCTTCCGTTGCGATATCTAAGCATTTAAAACTGATATTTTCATTCTGATATTTGGTTTGATTGTATAGAATTAGTTCATCTACAATATCAATTGCGATATACTTGGATGAAAATGGTGCAATTTCTTTTCCTATATTAAAATCTCCGCATCCTAAATCACAAACTGTTAAAAATGGACTGAATTTTTTCAGGAAATTGATTACAGTTTGAATATAAGGTACTATAATTTCAGTATCATGTGATCCATCACCAGAATAAAAAGGAGTATTATTTGATCCCCACAATCGTTGTTGATATACTTGTTTCATTACATTCTTTGTCGGCCATGGTATTTTATTTTTTTTCACAATCTTCAAATAAAGAGTTCTACTTTTTAATTCTTCAAAATTACCGACTTTTCGTTTAATTATAGATTTCGTCTGAATTTCTTTAAGTCATGTGTGTTGTTTATTTGACAATTGTTTAAATCGTAAAACATTAAAGGGTAATGAACGTTGAAAGAATCTGAATGTTTATCTTTACAAATAAAAAAAGCGAATCAATGGATTTTTCAATAGTTCCAGTTCAGCAGATGAATACAATGCATAAAAACACACTCATGGAAACATTGGGTATAGAGTTTACGCATTCTGGTGAGAATTTGTTAGTTGCAAAGATGCCTGTAACTTCCTCTCACCACCAACCAATGGGTTTGTTACATGGTGGTGCAACAGCAGCTTTAATTGAAACAATCGGATCTATGGGTTCAGCGATGACTTGTGATTTATCAAAGGAAGCTCCTGTTGGTTTAGAATTGAACGTAAATCATATACGTGGAGTAAAGAATGGTGAGGTAATTGGAACTGGAAAATTAATTCATCAAGGTCGTTCAACACACGTTTGGCAAGTGGATATTCATACGTCTGACAATCTCCTCATAGCAACAGGTAGGCTGACAGTAATGATAATTCAAAGATAATTGACTAAAGATTTTCTAATATATCGATTACCAAATTCTTCCATTGTTTCGATGAGTGGGGAATTTGAGAGAATACTTTTGGATGAAAACATAGAAGGCTTTGTTTTTTCTACTGATAAAGGTGCTGAAACGTATCGATTTAATGGCGAAATAACCCGAGAATTTCCAACTGAATTTCATTTTAGTGGTTCCAAACCATACGTTATTTCAAGTAAGGAGTATATGTTACAAGCACATTCACTTTTGAATGCTATGCATCAGCTTCAGATACCCAAAGTTGTCTTTTCACGTGTTAAAAAAGTGCGTTTTGAAGTGCATAAATTGAAACAATTGTTTTACGAATTATGTGAAAATTATCCTAAAGCTGCTGTATATTTGATTTCTTCAAAAATAAATGGAACTTGGTTTGCTGCAAGTCCTGAATTGTTGTTAGAGATTCATGGCAATGAATTGTTTACAATGTCCTTAGCAGGTACAAAAAAGGTAAATTTAAAAAACGAACCCTGGGGACAAAAAGAATTGTCTGAACAACAATATGTTACAGATTTTATAATTGAGCAGTTAAATGAGAATGATGTAGAATTTATTGATGTAATTGGACCGTATGACATTGAAGCAGGACCTATAATCCATTTAAGAACAGATGTTTCAGGCAGAATCAAGAATACTTCAATTCATAAAATTATTTCTTCTCTTCACCCAACACCAGCAGTAAGCGGTGTGCCTCGGAAGGATGCACAATTATTGATTCAAATGCTGGAACATCATTCTAGATCACTATACACCGGTTTTTTTGGATTTATTTCAAAGAATTCAGCTAAATTATATGTTAATTTAAGGTGCGCACAGATGATTGAAAACGAAGCTTTTTTATATTTGGGTGGAGGGTATACCTTGGAATCAATCCCTGAATTAGAATTTGACGAAACTGAAAATAAAAGTAAAACTCTCATTAAATATATGGAGTTAGTTAGTCGAAAATAATCAATAATAGCTATATTTGGTTACATTTGCACCTAATTTTGCACACATTTCATTGAAAACAACCTCAAAAAAAAATGTCCAGTTATTTGTTCAGCATTTAGTTGCACACGGACTTCGATTTGTGGTATGTTCACCTGGCTCAAGAAATGCGCCACTTGTTATTGCATTTAATCAACATCCACAAATAAAATGTATTGTAATTCCTGATGAGCGAAGTGCTGCATTTTATGCTTTAGGAATGGCGCAACACACCATAGATTTTGTAGCGGTAGTGTGTACATCAGGATCAGCGGCATTAAATTATTATCCTGCTATTGCAGAGTCTTTTTATCAATCAGTACCATTGATTGTAATCACAGCAGATCGACCTGAAGAATGGGTCAACCAAGGGGATGGTCAAACAATTGTTCAGAAAGATGTTTTTAAAAATCATATTCTTTTTTCTGAAACTATACCTGAAAATAATCAAGATTCTGTTTCTGAATGGTTGATTCGAAGAATAGTAGGAGAAGGAATCAGTTATTTAAATGGCGGTTTAATAGGACCAATTCATTTTAATGTACCCCTGAGTGAACCATTGTACGATCAATTGGAATTAGATCAATCCAATCATCCAGTCACTCTTCAAAAGATAGTTCTTTCTGCTCATTTAAATGAAAGTCAAAAAGAATCACTTCAAAATACTTGGCGTCAATCGACAAAAAAAATGGTGCTTGTCGGTCAGCATAAACCTGATTTTCAACTTCAAAATTTATTAAATCAATTGTCTGAAGATCCTTCTGTTATAATTTTGACAGAACATACATCAAACATGTATTTGGAAAGAGTAATTTCTACAATAGATCGTACATTAGAGAGAATAGAACTTTCAAATCAATTTGATTACCGACCAGAACTATTAGTTGTTTTGGGAGGTGCAATTGTATCCAAAAGAATTAAAACTTTATTAAGAAAATTTCAACCTGATATGACTTGGAAGGTAGGTTATGACTTTCCTTTTATGGATACCTACCAGTCATTGAATCAGACGTTTGAAATGAATCCGATTGATTTCATCGCAACTTTTGTTTCATTAGAGACAAAAAGTGATTATGCTGAAAGTTGGTTTTCACTTCAAGCAACTGCTTCAAAATTAGCGACAAAATTTCTTGATAATCTGAATGAACTATCTGATTTGAAAGTGATTGAACAGGTAATACATTACCTTCCAGAAAAATCACATTTGCATTTAGCGAATAGTTCTGTCATACGATATGCTTTGTTGATGAATCCATCTTCAAAAATCACTTATTGGTGTAATAGAGGTACCAGTGGTATTGATGGAAGTTCTAGTACTGCGTGTGGTTCTGCAATTATTGCAAAAACTGAGATACATAGTCTAATTACAGGTGATATTTCGTTTTTTTACGACAGCAATGCATTTTGGAATAATTTAAAATTATCAAATCTTCGGGTTATCCTAATTAATAATGGAGGAGGTGGTATTTTTAAAATTATACCTGGACCAAATACTACGGAAGAACTAGACGATTTTTTTGTATACGATCAGAAATATTCCGCAGAATATGTTTGTAAAACCTTTAATATAAAATACACTTCAATTCATGAATTATCACAATTAAATAATGAATTAAGTTCATTTTTTGACGAGGACATAGATGGTCACCCTAAGTTAATTGAAGTCTTTACTCCAAAAGATGAAAATGCTAAAATTTTAAACAATTATTTTAACAATATAAAACCTAAATAATGGATTATTTTTCTATTTTATTTACTACTACTGGTGTTTTTTATCTTGTTGTTCTCTCACTACTTGAGATCGTACTTGGGATTGATAACATTATCTTTATTTCAATCGTAACGGATAAGTTACCTTCAGAAAAAAAGAGATTTGCTCGAAATGTAGGATTACTTTTAGCATTGGTTGTTCGATTATTTTTGTTGAGTATTGTAGGTTGGATCATGGGGATGACTGAACCACTTTTTTCTGTAATGGGACATCAATTAACTGGCCAAA
>CAMCQL010000168.1 GCA_945877005.1 Chryseobacterium gleum | reverse complement strand
ATTAACTCTTGTGGACAGCACGGATTAGCGCATATTGGATTGCATGGAAGTTCTATAAAAGTAGATCAAAACACCGCGCCTGCCCTTCAGATTTTATTAGGTGGAGGAAGACTTGGTAATGGGGAAGGAAGAATTGCAGATAAAGTGATTAAATTACCAAGTAAACGTATCATTCAAGCATTACGAGTTTTGTTTTCAGATTATTACGAGTTCAATTTGGAAGATGAAAATTTCAATGCGTATTATGACAGACAAGGGAATAAATATTTTTATAATTTATTGAAGCCTATAGCTGATACATCAACCCTAGAAGCATCTGATTTTATTGATTGGGGAGGGGATGAAAAATTTAAAACAGCAATTGGAGTAGGCGAATGTGCTGGGGTAATCATCGATTTAGTAGCCACTTTATTATACGATGCAGAAGAAAAATTGAAAGATGCTCAATTGGCTTTCGATGAAAAAAGATGGGCTGATTCTATTTATTTCTCTTATGCAACTGGAATTCACACTGCGAAAGCATTATTGATCCAAAACAAAGTTCACTGCAATACGCACAGTGGAATTATTAATGATTTTGAAACACATTTTGGAGATTTTTATGGATTTAAGACAGCCATAAATTTTTCCGGATTCATAATGCAAATCAATACGCAAAAAGCAAATGAAGCATTTGCAAAAGAATATTTAGAAGAAGTAGCAGGATTCTTCAATAAAGCAAAATTAAATTAAATTAAATGATTACCCACTAGTGAACAAAAACTAGTGACTAAAAACTAAAAAAAAAATGAAAACTCAACATACAACACCAAAAATAACATTGGTTGGAGCAGGACCAGGAGATTTAGAATTAATTACTGTCAAAGGGTTAAATGCGATAAAAAAAGCTGAAGTAATTTTATACGATGCTTTAGTGAACGAAGAATTATTAGATTATGCTCCGATAGCAATAAAAATATTTGTTGGAAAACGTAAAGGCTACAAAGCGTATTCTCAACAAGAAATTAATTTGTTACTCGTTAAATATGCATTTTCACACGGAAATGTAGTTCGATTAAAAGGAGGAGATTCATTTGTTTTTGGACGTGGTTTTGAAGAAATTCAATATGCTGAAAGTTTTGGCATAGAAACGAGTGTTGTTCCAGGTATCTCAAGTTCAATAGCTGTTCCAGCACTTTCAGGAATTCCAGTAACACATAGAGGAACGAGTACAAGTTTTACCGTTATTTCTGCAAGTTTATCCAATGGTGAATTGAATCCAGATGTAAATTTTGCAGCACAATCGAATGGAACAACGGTGATTTTGATGGGATTGTCAAAATTGGAAGAGATTTTATCCATCTATAAAAGAGCCGGTAAATACGACACCGGAGTTGCCATCATAAGTAATGGTTCCTTGCCAAATCAACAAATACTAAGAGGTTCAGTAGCTACAATTCGCTATCAATTTGAAGAAAATCCAATTCCGTCTCCGGCAATAATTGTAGTGGGAGAAGTGGTTAATTTAGAATCCATAAACACATCTAATTTCATTGAAAAAGCAATTTTAATCTGAGAAAATATCCTATTAATACCATAGGTTTAATTCTATTATAAAATGAAATGTTTAATTCTTTTATTAATTTTCATGGCACAATATAACCTAAATGCTCAACTAAAAACACCGAATACAAATGTTTGGTTTGGAGGGATTTATTTACATAAAATAAATCCGAACACGAACCTTTCTGGAGATATAGGTTATAGGACGTTTAATTTAATTGAGAATAGAAGGAATTATTTTGGGAGATTATTCATTGAAAAAATGATCTTGAAAAATACAGCAATCGGATTAGGATATGCATTATTTAATAATTTTTCATTTAGTAGAAACAGTTATTCATTTGAAAATCGTCCTTTTTTGAACCTTCAATTCAGATGGAATCAACAAAAACACGAAATTCTTTTCAGAAATCGAATCGAATGGAGAATCAATGAAAATGGAATTAAAAACACTTTTCGTAAACGATTTCAAATCGCACACGAATACCAATTCAAAGCAATTAAGTCAAGGATTGTCTATGAGCTTTTGGCTAGTAACGATAAATCGAATGAAGAAAGATATACTGTAGGTGTATTGTTACCGATTAGTAATCAACGGTTAAACATCTTTTACGCTATAAATAGACAAAGTTCAATAAAATTAAATGATCAACTTGTGAACCAACATGTAGTTGGATTCAATTATCAATTTTCAAATTAGTCAAAATGTCAAATCCTTTATTTCCAATATTTTTAAAAGCGAATCAATTAAAAGTTTTAATTGTTGGTGGTGGATATGTTGCACTCGAAAAGTTAACTGCACTATGGAACAATAGCAAAGATGCTGAAGTGATTTTAGTTGCGCCAGCTATTCAACAAGAAATAAAAGAATATCTTACTACGGATAAAAAACTTACACTTTTGGAGCGGACTTTTGAGCTATCTGATTTAAATGGCATTGACTGGGTGATTATTGCGGTGGGTGAAATAGGATTAAGCGAAGCGATACGAATAGAGGCTAAAAAGTTTAATTTATTGGTAAACGTAGCCGATAAACCAGAATTATGTGATTTTTACCTTGGATCAATCGTTACAAAAGGCAACTTGAAAATAGCAATCTCAACCAATGGAAAATCTCCCACTTTTGCAAAAAGATTGAAACAAGTCTTGAATGAAAGTTTGCCAAGTAATATGGATGAATCGTTAGAAAATTTAAATTTCTTACGAGATCAGTTAAAAGGAGATTTTCAAGATAAAGTTGATAAATTAAACCAATATACCGCTACATTAGTTGAAAAAAATAGACCAAAATATTGGTGGGATGTAGATTTAAAGAAAAGTTTCGCCTACACTTTTGGTGTACTTGGGATTTTAATAGCAGGTCATATTTTATTTAGTTTGTTACCACCTTCGGTCATATGGAATTCATCAATCAATCTGTACAATGAATTGGGCACTGATTTTTTATATTTCATGTTAGGAGGTTTTATTGCTCAAATGATTGATGGAGCTTTAGGAATGGCTTACGGAGTTAGTGCAACTACATTCTTGCTTTCTTTTGGAGTGAGTCCTGCAGTAGCAAGTATGAGCGTTCATGCATCTGAAATTTTCACGAGTGGTGTTTCCGGGTTAATGCATTTGAAATTTGGGAATGTGAATAGTAAACTATTCAAAGTAATTGTTTTACCTGGTGTAATTGGATCAATAATTGGAGCTTATATTCTAACTGAGTTTGAATCCTACAATTCGATAATTAAACCAATTGTTGGTGGATATACATTGATTTTAGGAGTTGTAATCATCGTGAAAGTGATAAGAAAACACCAAAAAAGAAAGCAATTAAAAAGAGTTGGTTGGCTAGCTACAGCAGGTGGATTTTTAGACGCTATTGGTGGCGGAGGTTGGGGACCAGTTGTTTCGTCAACACTAATCGCAAGTGGTAAAAATCCAAGATTAGTAATTGGTTCCGTTAATTTGGCAGAGTTTTTTGTTTCATTGGCAAGTTCATTTACTTTTTTTACCTTAATTGGTGGTTCTGGTTGGCAAACTATTTTGGGGTTAATTTTAGGAGGAGTAGTCGCAGCTCCTATTGCAGCACATCTTTCCAAAAAGCTGAATGTCAAAGCAATGATGATATTTGTTGGAATCGTTGTAATAATTGTTAGTTTACGTATTATTTATATGGCTATTTTTAAATGATGAAATAAGTTTGCTCTTAACCAGAAGTCTTTCTGATGAAAAGTAAGAAGGAAAAAAATATTTATAAAAACTAACGGCTAACGCCTTGTGCTGGGCCTAAAAACTAAAAAAAATGAAAAAAGTATTATTAAGCGATTCAGGACCAGAAACTTCAGATTCAATTTATAGTTTTTGGCGTTGGGAGAAAGAAGAAGATTTAACGGTTGAAAAAGTCAGGGAGATCGTAGAATACTGTATTAGTTTAGGAATCAATGCGTTTGAATTATCTTCATTTTATGGAAAAGGTAAAATTGAACAATTGTTTGGTCAGGTATTGTCAACATTATCGATAGATCGAAATGAGTTGGTTTTATTTACAAAAATCGGAAATAAACAATACACCGAGTCAGGAGAGTTTAAATATGAGCCATTTACAGAAAAAAGTATTTTAAATCAGATAGAAACCTCACTGATAAACTTGAATTCGGAATACATTGATGTAGTATTGATTGAAAATTATGATCCTTTAATGAATGTTGATGCGGTTGCTTCTGTTCTTACTTCACTGCAATTGAGAGGGAAAATAAAACACGTGGGTGTCTCTAATTTTAACGTACAACAACATAAATTAATTGCCTCAAGATTATCCCCTGAGGTGGTTACCAATCATTTTGAATTAAATCTTTTAAATACTAGAGCATTAGAAGATGGTCGAATTGATTTTATTAAAGAACAATACAGTAAACCAATGGCATTTGCCCCGTTAGCAGATGGTGCGATTTTATT
>CAMCQL010000167.1 GCA_945877005.1 Chryseobacterium gleum | reverse complement strand
AATCTTTTCTTGTGACTAATAAAGTCAAAACCAATCCAAGTAACATGATTAGTAATAGGGTATAGGCTTTAACTCTTTTCGTCCATTCGAATCTTTTTCCGGTTTTGATACCATTTTCAGATACAAATCGAATGAGCCCCTTCTTTAAGCCAATATTTTCCATCATTGTGTCGCACTCGTCTATGCAAGCAGTACAATTGATACATTCTAATTGCGTTCCGTTCCGGATATCAATCCCTGTTGGACAAACACGCACACATTGCTTACAGTCGATACAATCACCTTTTCCAAATTCAGCTCTGTTTTCGTTTTTCTTGAATTTCGCTCGTTCTTCACCACGAACATGATCGTAAGCAACAACCATTGAATTTGGATCTAAAAGAACTCCTTGTAATCTTCCGTAAGGACAGATGGTTGTACAGACTTGTTCTCGTAATCTTGCAAACACAAAGTAAAAAACGGTTGTGAATATTGAGATGCTAATTAAACCGGGGATATGTTTTGACGGAGATTCTTTAATGATATTCCATAGGACATCAGTACCAATGATATATGATAAAAAAGTGTTTGCAATCAAAAAAGAAATCAACCAAAAAAGTAAATGTTTAAGTATTCGTTTTGCGATTTTTTCGCTGTCCCACGCCTGTCTATCTAATTTTTTTTGATATGTATAATCTCCTTCTATCCAGTATTCAATTCTTCGAAATACCATTTCCATAAAAATGGTTTGAGGACAGACCCATCCACAAAAAACTCTTCCGTAAATTATTGTAAATAAGATAATAAAAACGATTCCTAAAATTGAGGCTAGCGCAAATAAATAAAAGTCTTGGGGCCAAAAAATATTTCCAAATACAATGAATTTTCGTTCAAGTACATTGAAGAGTAAAAACTGTTCCCCTTCAATTTTTAAGTAGGGAAGTCCAAATAATAAGATTAGAAGTAGATAGCTAGTTATTTTTCGATAATTATAAAACTTCCCTTTTGGTTTTTTAGAAAAAATCCAAACTCTTTTCCCTTTTTCGTTTACAGTCGCGATTCGATCTCTAAATGTTCCTTCTTCATCCATTATGGCAATTCTGTTTTATTGAAGAAGATTAAACGAAATGTTTTTCAATTCAATTACAATCTTCTTCGATTTGTTGAATAGGTCACCAATCATTTTTCAATGAACTCGCCTTGAGATTCTTTGCCTTTCGTATCAGGAAGAGAAAGTACGAAAGAAGCAACTTGTTGTATTTGTACCGGGTTGAATTTTGAATTGTGTTCTGGCATCCCGTTAGGTGTACCTAATTTTATCGTCTTAAAAACTTCTTTAATATCGTACCCGTAAATCCAGTTTTTATCTGTTAAGTTTGGTCCAATATTTCCTTCACCTTTAGGGTTGTGGCAAGTGACACAATTTGTTTCGAACAACGCTTTACCTTTACTTAAGTTGGCTCCATCTTTCATAAATGTTGCATTCGTTTCATCGACATTCATCTCCATTTTAGATAGGTAGGCTTTAACTTCAATGTCCGCTTTTTTCATCTCTTTATCGTAGGCAGTATATTGTAAATCACCTGTACCTAAGATATGATAATTGAATAAATAGCAAAAAGCAAAAACGATTGTTAAGAAGAATCCCCAAACCCACCATGGTGGTAAATTATTGTCTAATTCTCTAATACCATCGTATTCATGGTCCATTAAAATTTTATGTTCTTCTTCAATTGGGACAACATCCGTCAATACTTGATTTAATTTCTTCAGTGGCTTCACTTTTTGTATTTTTTCATTTACCTTTCTTTGGTATACCATATTAAGTAAACGATTGAACATCGATTTTAAATAAAGAACGATTCCAACTAAAAATAAATTAACAGCGATTAAGAGATAGATATCTCCGTTTTCTACTAACAACCATGGGGCATCTCCTTCTGCCTCCCCAGGGCCATTAAAGCTCAGGGCCATTGAATTCCCTGACCAAAGTAACGATCCGATTGTAAGAATGACCGCTAAAATGGTTATGATTCCGTTATTTGAATTATTATCTTCTTTTTGTTTGGCTTGTTCTATTAATTTGTTTTTGAAAAAATCAGATTTTACTAAGTTTATAATTGAATTTGATAGCACTAATAGTGTAATTAAAAGTCCAACTATAGTGATCATTAACCAATTAAACGTTGTTAGATTTTCTTTGTAATTTGGTTTTAAGTCAACTTCTGGGGCTGTTGTTACTGTTGCTCCATCAGTAGTTGCAGGCATAGTTGCTTGCGGTACGTAGGTATCCACAAAACCGAGAATCGCATCAATTTCTTCATTACTTACTGTTTGAGCAGTCATTTCCATTGGGCTGAATCCTTTGATTTCGTTGGCCATTTTACTTTTTCCACCTGCAATTAATCCAGTCGAATTTTTCACCCATTCGTAAAGCATTTCAGATTCACCTGCATCGGTCCATTTTTGTTTTACCCCTTTGAGAATTGGGCCTGTTGATGCTTTGTCTACAAGGTGACAAGTGTTACATTTAGCTTTAAATAATGCTTCTCCATCTTGGGCAAATAATGTTGTTGATACCAACGTAACAATAAAAAGTACAATTTGTATGGTGCTAAACTTTTTCATATCCTACAGTATTAAAGTCGGTTATTGATTTGTAAATCAGTTATTTCTTTTTGTTCTATATCTAAAGGTATAGCGCTGATTTCATCGATTTCTTTTTTTCTCAATCGCATTACATAAACAAGCATTACAATGAAAAAAAGGACGAAAATGAGTAAGGAGATAATAGGGTAGATTGCAACCCCATCGATTCCTGTTAAGTTGTGTTTTATAAATCGTAACATAGTTGTTTTATTTTTGTGAGGTGGATGTTGTCATTGCGTCTTTCCCTAGTCGTTGTAAGTAGGCGATAAGTGCAACGATTTCTTTTTTCTCCAATTTTTTTGTCTCTTTCGCAACATTTATATTTTTCAATAACTCAGCAGGTTGATTTTTTACAATGTCTGCGGCAATTTCATTTGCTTGAAGTAGTAACTCTTTAGTTGCGATTTTCTCATATCCTTTTTTATAAGGGACTCCTAATGTGCGCATTGCATTGATTTTTGCTTCAGTGTTGCTTATGTCTAAGTCGTTTTCTTTCAGCCATGTATATGCTGGCATGATGGACCCTTTGGATACATCTTTTGGACGAATCATATGTTGGTAATGCCAAAAATTACTTTTTTTGATTTTTGTATTTCCACCTTCTCTTGCTAAATCTGGCCCTGTTCGTTTAGAACCCCATTGGAAGGGATGATCGTAAACAAATTCACCAGCTTTAGAATATTCCCCAAAACGAGCAGTTTCAAAACGGAGTGGACGAATTAATTGTGAGTGACAATTGTAGCAACCTTCTCTGATGTATAAATCCCTTCCCTGTAATTCTAGTGGAGTATATGGTTTCACCGCTGAAATTGTTGGGATATTGCTTTTTACAATCATAGTTGGAATAATTTGAACCAATCCACCAATTGCAACCACTACAATAGCTAATAACATCATTTGAACTGGTCGACTTTCGATTCCTCTGTGCCAATGTTCTTTAGAAGATTTTTTGCGTTGTTCAACTTCGATAGTAGCCTCAGCCTCTTCGTTTGATAATAAGCTTCCACTTTTTGCAGTTTTTACTAGGTTGTACGACATCATAATAGCGCCAACGATATATAACAAACCACCTAGAGAACGCAAGATGTAAAAGGGACGTATCATTTGAACGGTTTCTAAGAAATCTTGGTATTTCAAAGTTCCATCTGCATTGAATTCTTGCCACATCAAACCTTGCATAAATCCTGCGTAATACATTGGTACAGCATAAAGAAGAATACCCAAGGTAGCAATCCAGAAATGTTGATTGGCCATTTTGGTTGAGTATAATTGAGTTCTGAATAATCTAGGAAATAACCAGTATAACAAACCAAAAGTCATCATTCCGTTCCAGCCAAGTCCTCCAATGTGAACGTGAGCAATTGTCCAATCGGTAAAGTGGGAAATTACGTTGACATTTTTCAATGATAACAATGGTCCTTCAAATGTTGCCATACCATAACATGTAAGCGCGACTACCATGAATTTTAACATTACATCATCACGAACGCGGTCCCAAGCACCTCTCAAGGTTAGCAGTCCGTTTAACATTCCTCCCCAAGAAGGGGCGATCAACATTACTGAAAATACAACACCCAAACTTTGAGCCCAATCCGGTAATGCAGAATACAATAAATGGTGTGGTCCTGCCCAAATATAAATGAAGATTAACGCCCAAAAGTGAATAATTGAAAGTCGGTAAGAATAAACAGGGCGATTTGCAGCTTTTGGAACAAAATAATACATCAATCCTAAATAAGGTGTAGTTAAGAAAAATGCCACTGCATTGTGTCCGTACCACCATTGAACCAATGCATCTTGAACCCCAGCGTACCAAGAGTAACTTTTTAGAAATGAGATAGGTAATTCAAATGAATTGAAAATATGAAGGATTGCTACAGTAACAAAAGTT
>CAMCQL010000166.1 GCA_945877005.1 Chryseobacterium gleum | reverse complement strand
ACGCATTAAACAAACCATTTTCATGAGTAGAATTAACTTTCTCAACAACTTAGCGAGCACACAAGTCAACTATAATTTAGGGGCAGGCATTCCTCCATTGGCAATGTATCCAGAAATACATTTAACGGAATGCATGGAGATTTTTAAACAAAACTTTCCAACAGTTGATTTACTTCAATACCATCAAACAGAGGGATTAATTACAGAAATCGCCGCTGAAACTTTTTTAAAAAATGAAAATATAAAAGTAGCTCCAAATCAAATTATGATTACAAATGGAGTACAAGAAGCCATTTTTTTAACATTAATCGCTTTTAAAGACCAACCTATTTATTGCCTTGACCCTTATTACCCAGGTCTCGTAGATGCAGCAATAGCCCTAAATTGTCGCTTAATTTTTATCAACGAGGAAACGAAATGGGAACAAATAGAGAACATTGAAAAAGGAGCACTACTCTACCTATCAGCAGATTTTTCAAACCCAACAGGTCAAACACTTACACTTGAAGAACGTAAAAAATTGGTGAATTTTGCTGAAAAAAATGGCTGGTACATCTTTGATGATGCGACTTACAGAGAATTTTACATCGATGAAAAAATAAACACATTGTACTCTCTTTTAAGTGAGAATGTCATTCACGCGACTTCGTTTTCAAAACTTTTAGCGCCAGGATTAAGAACAGGATTTGTCTATTTTCCTGCTGAAATGAAATCAAAACTAACACAAATAAAATCAGTCAATAGCCTTAATAATTCGGGGATAACACAATCCATTATTGCTGGATGGTTACTGAAAAATGAATTTGATCTTTCTGCACAATTAAGTGAATTAAAAAGTCGTTTACTTGCAAATAAACATATCTTAGCAACTATCAACCCTTCTTTCACGGGTGGATTTTTTACTTCTTTCACTTTACCTAATAAAGAAATTGATTATGATTGGTGCAATCAACTCTTACAGACTCACAGCATTGCTGTATGCCCAATGAGAATGTTTTCAGAGTCAAGCAACTATAATGATGCCATGAGATTATGCATCGTCAACATACAACCAAATGATTTACAAATAGTTATAAATACTTTAGAATCGATATAACCATGAAAAACAAAGAAATCAACTGTCTATATACAGAAATTTATGTTGGAATGGGTAAAATGGTGGCATGGTGGCATGAATATGCGCTTGGTTTCACCTTAAGAGGTACAAGAGAAGCGATGGGTCGTTATGGAATGGAAATCACCTATTGGTTGCAACAGGGCGAATGTAACCTATTAATAACAGCTGCACTTGAACCAGCTGCACACGACATCGTTTCATTTATTGACAGACACGGAAACTCCATTAAACGATTTGCAATTGAAGTAGCTGATATTCAAGAAACCCTAGAACACTTAAGAGAAAAAAAAGCGTTGTTTGTTGGAAATGGTATTGAATGGATAAATAATGCACCGGAACAATGCGGAATCATTCGATGTAAGTTATTTGACGACAACGAAATTGTATTTATTCAACGTGTGAATTGCGCACATCCACTGCCAGGATTTAAAGAAATACAACCCGTCAACAATTATCCTAAAATTAATAAAATAGATCACTTTGCTTCAGTAGTTCGAACAAATGAATCGGATTATTGGAACAATTATTTAATTGATTTACTGGATTTAAATCATATTCAGACGATTGGAGAAGAATTTTTCGCTAATTTAACTACAGGAATGAAAATGAATGTGTTATCTTCTAAAAACGGGGAGTTTAATAAGGTGATTGTCGAACCCTTGCCTGAAAAATCAAATAAATCGCAAGTGGACATTTTTCTTCAACATCATTTTGGAAATGGTATCCAACACCTCGCTTTTGAAGTGAATGATTTAATTCAAATCGTCTCCGAATTCAAATCAAAAGGAATAAAATTTACACCTGTTCCAGAAAAATATTACGAAGAACTAAAAAAAGAAGCCATCGATTTGCCAATTGATTTGCTCAGAAAAGCAAATATCTTATGCGAAATAGATGGCGATAAACTTTTATTGCAAGTTTTTACAGAACCTATTGGAGATCGCCCTACGCTATTTTATGAATTCATTCAACGCGTAAATGACTTCAACGGATTTGGTTCAAACAATGTGAAGCAATTATTTCAATCACTTGAATTGCAATTGGATGGAAAAATTTAAAATAGCAGATCACTCAGGCTTAACGATTGAAACTAAGCACTATTATAAACCAGCAAACACTTCTGATTTAACTGACTTTTTAACGAAAAACCCAACATTAAAACTTAGAATTGGTGGTGGATTAACGGGAGTGAGTGGAGGTGCAGTTCCATACGAAAATGAACATTTCATCGACTTAAAGGCATTTAACAAGTTAAGTTGGGAAGATAAAAATGCCGGAATTGTTCGTGCAGATGCTGGAGTTACGATGAAACAAATTCAAGAATTTGTAGAAACAGAAGGTTGGTTTTTCCCCATTATGCCGGGCATGCCATATGCCACTATTGGTGGTTTAGTTGCATGCAATGGCGGAGGTCCGATGTCTTTGAAATATGGCAAAATCGGGAATTATGTGTTAGGTCTTGAGCTTGTGATGGCAAATGGAGAACGAATAAATGTAGGTGGAACTCTTACAAAAAACTCCGAAGGGATCGACTTTACGAAACTATTTGTAGGATCCGAAGGCACGCTCGGTATTATTACCAGTGTGTTCCTTCAATGTGTTCCAAAAATTCAAGAAATTTTTTATTACAGGATTGCCGCAGATTTATTTGAAGAAATAGTAGACCTTATCCCAGCATTATTAAAATATGCTCCGTATTTACTCGAAACAGCAGAAAAAGAAGCGCTTAAATTCACCTCAAAAGTAAATGAAAGTGTTATTTGGTTAGCGGTTAATTCACCGTTACAACTTTCATTCAGTACAAATTATAGAATTTCAGAACACGACCAAGAAATTATGAGTGAGCGCTTTCAAATAGGACACTCACTTCAAAAATACAAGCCCTTTATCGATTTAGATGTTTCTTTTCCAATGAATACATCAAAAAAAGCGGTGATGGAGTTAAAACAATTATTGATGCACAACCAACTTGAAAACATTGTATTTGGTCACGGTGGAAATGGAAACTGGCACATTCATGTTTTCTTCAACAATGATCAAGAGAAATGGGAACAATGCCAACAAGAATTTGATGAAATAATTATTGAAAATAAAGGAGTTATTAGTGGTGAACATGGTATTGGACGTATCCATAAAGAACGCTTCATACGGAAAAGTCAACCTTTTCAAAAAGAGATCTATACCGCTTTAAAACAACAACTCGATCCAAATAACAGATTTCCGTCGTTGTACTAACGCCGAACCATAAAAGATTACTTCCAAAGATAAATTTGTGATTATATTTTATTAAATTAGTGATTAATTTAGAAATTGGACTTACTAAAAAAGAGCAGATATTTTACAGCTTAAAAGAATCATTGATAAAAAATGCTAAAAGAAACTACTACTTCAGAACTCATACAAAATTATACTACGTATGGTTTTGCGGTATTAAACACATTATTGGAGGACCAAGATTTGCCGAATTTCGAACTTTTGAAACTTGAAAATAGTGCCCTATTCTATGAGAAAGACGATTCGACATTAAGATCTTTGTACCATCTACAAAATTCGAAGCACTTCAATGAATGGCTCGAAAAACAAACTTGGTTAAAAGCAATTGTTGGCCCATTCTTAGGTCCTAACTTTTACCTGCATCAAACCAAAATAAATATAAAAAATCAAGATACAAGTTCCATTTGGCCATTTCATCGAGATTTTCCTTTTTGGAATGTATTCGACCATATTCCATCGAACAAAATGATGAATATTGCCATTTTTTTAGACGATGTGAACGCTGGTTCAGGCGAACTAATTGTAATACCTGGAAGTCATACTGAATTTTTAGAAAGAGAAGAGGAAAACAAGTCAACAGAATACTCAATTGACGGAAGTGCATCAAGTGATTTACTTTTCAATTTCACAGACCAAGAAATTGAATTCTATAAAAATAAAATGGGCTCACAAAACATTGTTGGACCAAAAGGGACAGTATTGGCATTTGACGCAAACTTAATTCATGGATCTGGAAATTCTTTGGAGAATCAAAGTAGAAAGTTACTTATTTTAACGTTTAATAGTTGTGAAAATCTACCGACTGCTGTATCTGAACGACCAGAATACCTTTGCTCGAAAGACCACCAACCGATTGTATGGAGATAACAAAGGATATAGAACTTATTCCAGAACGGTTAATTGAAAACATTGAATTTTTAAATGACTATTTTAAGCGTCATAAAGTTCAATGGACATTTGTTGCAAAACTATTTCACGAATATTCTGTTGATTTTATGAAAGAATTCATCAAAATAGTACCCGTTGAAAGTATCGCTCTATATAATTTAACCCAACTTGAAGCGATAAAAAATTTTAAACCATCTCTTGAAACATGGTTCATTAATTATGAGGGCATCGAGATAGAAGCTCC